>DAOWKX010000107.1 GCA_030639705.1 Candidatus Aminicenantota bacterium | reverse complement strand
CCATCCTAAAACTGACTCCCACCAGAACCGGGCATTTTTAGGTTCCTGTACAAAATGATCCTCATCGGGAAAATACAACATCTTTGATTTCACCCCTCTCCGTTGCAGAGCGGTAAACAACATCAAACCCTGGGATACCGGTACCCGGAAATCCTTTTCACCATGAATGATGAGCATGGGGATGCTGAATTTATCCACTGCTCCGGCAGGATTGTATTTTTCAAATAATTCACTGGTCCAGGGCGTGCCCCCGTGTTCCCACTCTTCAAACCATAACTCCTCGGTGGAATAATACATGCTGCGGGAATCAAAAATCCCGTCATGGGTTACCAGGCAGCTGAAAGGATATTTAAACCGATCATGATGACCGGCTATCCAGCTGATCATAAAACCGCCGTAGGACGCACCGGCGGCCACAATCTTATCTTTATCAATGAAATCAAATTTTTTGACCGCATATTCCTGGCCCTTTACCAGATCAACAAAAGGTGCACCGCCCCAGGCTCCGGAAACAGAATCTGTAAAAGGCTGGCCATAGCCCCTGCTGCCATGAAAGTTGATAGCCACCACTACATAACCCGGAGAGGCAAACATACTTAAATTCCAGCGAAAATGAAAATCATCTCCCCAGGCTCCCTGGGGGCCTCCATGAATCAGGAACACCAGGGGATATTTTTTGTGGGGATCAAAAAACGGTGGTTTTAACAGAATTCCCTCCACCTCTTCATCGTCTGCACCTTGATACCGGAACAGTTCGATATCTTTCATCGCCACATTTTCAAAAACTTTTTTATTGAAATAAGACAGTTGATCGACCTTTTTTCGTCTTATATCCAGCCTGAATACCTCTCTGGGAAAGGATACAGTCTGATTGAAAAAGATCAGAAACTTATCATCCGGAGTGATGTTGAGATCGGATGAATAAACACCATGGACTAATTTATGAATTTTTCCGCTCTTTATATTTAGCCTGTAAATCGGATGATAAACACTTTCGGTTACAGAAAAATAGATTTTTTTTCCCTTATTTGAAAAGACAATCTCATTCACATTGAATTTAAAATCTCCGGTCAGGTTTTTCCTGGTTTTGCGTTTCAGGTCATAGAGAATGATATTTTTCTTATCTGCTTCAAAACCAGCCCTGTTCATGGATAGATAAGCAATATGTTTTCCCGTTGGAGAAAAAACCGGATTCATATCATTTCCCTTATTTTCAACCGTTATGTTTTGCTCCTCCTGCGAGTGTAACTGTTTAAGGAAAATATCATTGTTGGTGGAAATGGCCACCATCGGATCGGTATTTTTTACATAAGCAAACCACTTCCCATCAGGAGAAAAAACAAAATCCTGTTTGCCTCCCAGATCAAGGGGTGGGGTGTCAAAGTCACCCGGTGTCAGATCAACAATGGTTTTCTGAAAGGTATCATAAAGAAAAACATGACTCCTCTTACCATCCCTCCATTGGTTCCAGACCCGGTACATCAGGGAGGTCAACACCTTGACATTAATACCGGATTCTTCTATTTGTTTTTCTTTTTCATAACTTTTTTCTATTGATTCGCTTTCCGGAAAAATATCTTTTTGAAAAGCCAGTGTCCTGGCTCCCGGTTGCCATAAATACTGTCCAATCCCGCCCGTAATTTCTTTAGCCATGACCTGTTTTATCTTATCCGGCTCTGAAACCGACAGCACATAGAGTTGAGGAGAACCCGTCCGGGTTGAAACCAGGGAAATCATATCCCGGGAAATGAATCGGGGGGCATAATAATTAGCCTCTGAATCGGTCAACTTTTTTATTTCTTTATTCTCGATACTCAGGGCATATACATCGGTATGATAGGAATTATTCTTTAAATCCGGTGTTTTTACAGCAAAGGCAATCCATTTCCCATCCGGGGAAACAGTCAGGTGTGAGAGTCTTCCGGCCTGAAACATATCCTCAAACTGAATAGCTCTCGGACCGGCATTCAAATTCAAACAAAGTCCAACTAATAATAATAACCCAGAAATTTGTTTCATTTGTTTACCTCCTCAACCAGTCATTTGATTACGGGAAAATCCAGGCCACAGGTAAATGGATAATACCGGTGCCGATATGGAAACACAGGCACCAATTCACTCGGCAACCGGTGAAATTAAGAAATTCTTTTTGCTTCTTTTAAATTATTTGTGAAGGTTATGACAAAAATAAAGCTGTTTTCTCTTGATTTCCGGTTCCCTTACTGCTCATCTTTTTCTTCAGCAGGTGTCTCCTCGGATACCTCTTCGGTTGGAGCAGGGGTTTCTTCTCTGGTCATCTGAGCTTCCTTTTGAAATTCATCCTCACTCTGGATCTTGAGAATTGCCCACCGGCTGGGCAATGTTTTTTTATTCACAATAAAATTATATCGAATCAAAGTAAAAATATATATATTTTTACTATCATCAGGCAGGGTGACCTCCGCTTTTACAATTGTTTTCTCCAGCTGGCCAGTATAAGTCTCAGCATTTTTTTTAATTCCGGTTGCAAGACTCACCTGATTTCTTTCCATTTCTATCTTTTTCTTCAACTCTCCCATATCTTTAACCAGATTCCTGAAATCCTGTTCCGCTTTGTAAAATTCAACTTCTGCATCTTCTATCTGTTTTTCTAACTCTCTCTTTTTACTGGACCGTCTGGTCTCACTGAGTTCATCCTTCAGTTCTTCCACTTCATCCCGTTTTTCACCGGCAGTGATGGCTAAATTCTTTCGCTCTTTTTTCGCAGCATCCATTTTTTGAATAAGAACCGGGAGCATATACTCTTCAAGAACAGGTTCACTTGCAGATATTATCTTTTGCGATTTAAACTCAATAAACTTGGGTTCAACTGCCATAGAAGACATGGTGTCATTGTCATTATGACTAATAGCCTGGAAGTATTTTGTCACGGTTATTTCTTGTGACTTCTGACAGGCTACCATACTAAAAATTAAACCGAACCCGACAATAAGTAATAAAATCTTTTTCATGTCTTTCCTCCTTAGTCGGTTTAGTATTACATTATAAATATTTTTTGTCAAATAAATTTTTTTATTAAAATTTCATAAATCAATCATTATATAAAAAAATTATTCAGGTCTGATTGGATTTGATTTGAACATGGTTGAAGTGAACAATGATCTCAATTTCCGCATAATGCCCCACCGTAAAACGGTTTGAAGGATAGGGTTTCAAGGGATGAATTTTATTCTGGTTTGACAATTCTTCCAGGCAATTAATGGGAGCACCGTCATGATTCATGAAATAGTCGGTATAGATGGAATACTTCTTGTTTCCGATCTGGAATTTTATCCGATCATCTTCCACTGATAACGGATAGGTGCCGGCTGGAATTTTCGGTCCGTCTGTTCTTTTCATAGGTTTTATTTTAAAAACAAATCATATAAAAAAAATATTTTTTTTTAACAAAAAAAACCCCCGTACCGTATGGTACAGGGGTTTTTTTATGAAGAAGTTTCTGCTTGGTGCTCGCGATTAGAAACTCACCCGGATTCCGAATTGGAATATTCCCGGATTCAGGATTCTCAGAGGCTGATCAAAATTATCAGCCGCATAATCGGTCTCAACCAGCAGGGTGGTGACATTGTTGGTGATGTTATATCCATCAACAAACAAGGTGGCAGTTGCGGTTTCGGAAATCTTAAAGGTCTTCTCCAGACCCAGACTCAGCATCCAGAAGGTGGGCAGACGGTTGTCGCCAAACTTCTCTCCGGGCCTGTACATGTTGGTCCAGCCGATTCCGCTTCGGTACAGAGATTCATGATAGGGTAAGACATAGCCTTCACGGGCCTGCAACACCCCGGTGATATTAATACCCCAGGGCAGCTGATACAGACCGGAGGCCTTAACCTGCCAGCGGGCATTGACAAAAATTCCGGACAGACCGGAACTGCCAGCCACTCTCGGGGCATTGACTGCATCACTGAAATAGTCGTAGTTGGTCAGATCGCCAGCACCAATCTCAGTAGTTGTGTTCCACCACAGATAGTCATAATCTTCTTCTTTATAAATGGCTTTCCAGTCGGCATAGGTAAACGAGGCATCAAACATCCACTTGTTAGAAAACTTCTTGGAGAACTGTAACACCACAGCCAGATAGCGCTGATAGGT
>DAOWKX010000091.1 GCA_030639705.1 Candidatus Aminicenantota bacterium | reverse complement strand
TTCGGACTGACCGGAAGAGCCCTCCTGGATTTTTTAATCCAGAGAGGAGTATCGAATCATCTTTTCTTATATAATGATACAATTATTAGAGATCAAAAAGCAAAATCCAGATATCAAAAAAGGGGTGTGGAATTTATTGAAGGTGAAAAGAATTTTTCCAGACTGAAAGAAATGAATGCCCTGATTGTCAGTCCCGGGATTAATGCTAAAAGCCCGAGATTTAAAGAAATGCGTGCTGCCGGAATATCCCTTATATCAGAGATTGAATTTGCATCTTATTTTATTCCGTCCAAGATAATTGCAGTAACCGGTACCAATGGCAAATCAACCACAGTCAGTTTGATACACCATATTCTATACCATTCTGGTTTCAAAAGTGTTCTTGCCGGGAATATCGGGAAGCCTCTGATTGCTGAAGTAAATAAACTGACTGAGGAATCAGTCATTGTTCTGGAAATTTCCAGTTTCCAGCTTGAGGAGGTTTTCGGATTTAAACCCCATATTGCGGTTTTGTTGAACATTAGTCCCGATCATCTGGATCGTTATTCTGATATGAATGACTATGTTTCAGCCAAGCTGAATATATGTAAAAATCAAAAAAAAGATGATTTTTTGATTCTAAACCATGATGATAAATTATTAAAAGAACAGGTCCTGTCTGAGGCCCGGAAGATTTGGTTTTCCACCCGCCGAATTTTGAAGGGGGGGTTTTTTATTAAAGATAATTATGTTTATGAAAAAATGCACTCAAATACAAGAGAGATATCAATTAGTAACAATCCATTAAGAGGAGTTCATAACCTTGAAAATCTGCTTGCAGCTATAATAGTTTCGCGGATTATGGGCGTAAGAGTGAAGCATATAGAGGCTGCCATAAAAACTTTCAAGGGTCTATCACACCGGATAGAATTTTTAGGAAAAATCGGAAAAGTTGAATTTATAAATGATTCCAAAGCCACCAATATTGATGCAAGCTTGAAATCTTTAAGCAGTTTCAACTCAGGTGTGGTTTTGATATTGGGAGGTAAAGATAAAGGAGGTGATTTCAAGGTATTGGAAGAGGCAATTAAAAAGAGAGCTGAAAAAGTTTTTTTGATCGGCAAAGCGGCAAAAACCATTCACCAGCAGTTATTATCTCTGAGAGAAAAATTTGTTTTTATTTCAGATCTGAAAGAGGCTGTAATTAGAGGATACCAGACTTTAAAAAAAAGCGGAGGCATTGTTTTATTGGCACCCGGATGTGCCAGCTTTGATATGTTTGAAAACTTTGAACATAGAGGTGATGTCTTTAAAAAAGAATTTATGGCTTTGAAGAAAAAAATAAAAAATGGTTAAGAACATCGGGGTTGATAAATTTCTGATTGTCAGTGTGATCTTTTTATTATTATTCGGACTGATCATGATTTATAATGCCACCATGATTTTGGCAAAGGAAAAGTATGCTGATAGTTTTTATTTTTTTAAAAAACAAATTTTATGGGTTGGAGTAGGGCTTATTCTATTTGGAATATTATCACTCTTGAAGTATCCATTATACCTCAACCAAAAATTTGTTTTTTTAGCACTGGTTATATCTATCATTGCATTAATAATGGTTTTTTTCACCGGAAAGATCAATAACTCTTATCGATGGATTCGCTTGGGAGCCTTTTCAGTCCAGCCTTCCGAGTTTGCCAAAATTTCAGCCATCATGTATCTATCCTATTTATTCGGGAAGAAAAAGTATGATGTCAACAACATCAAGAAGTTAATTGTCTTGCTCATCCCTATTTTTATCATTGAACTACTGATATTAAAAGAGCCGGATTATGGTAATTTCTTTCTAATTCTTCTGGCCACATTGATTATACTTTTTGTCTCCGGATTTAAAATAAAATATTTTTTAATTTCTTCTGTTTTAATATTTTCCCTGGTTTTCGTATCGCTGAAACTCAGTCCCGAGAGAATGAACAGGATATTGGCCTATCTAAATCCCCAGGATTATGTAACTACCTACAGTTTTCAGACCATGCAATCCATTTATGCCCTGGGATCTGGAGGGATTTTTGGCCAGGGATTGGGAAAATCAACTCAGAAACTCTATTTTTTACCCTATGCTTATACAGATTTCATTTTTTCTATTATAGGTGAAGAAGTTGGATTGATCGGTACTCTACTGGTTCTGGGTTTATTTTTTATATTTTTAACCAGAGGATTGCGAATAGCAAAGCAGTCGGGAAATCTCCATACCTATCTTCTGGGAATTGGATTGACTTTCTTGATTGTTTCCCAGGCATTGATAAATATATCAGTCACCTTAGGAATTGTACCCACCAAGGGAATCCCTCTTCCCTTTATTTCCATAGGAGGGAGTTCAATGATTGCATCCCTCATAATTGCAGGAATTATTGTGAATATTTCAAAGCACAGGAAAATGGTATTTTTAAATGATTGAATATAGCAGAGTAAAAAAGATTCATTTTGTCGGTATTGGTGGTTCGGGTATGTCAGGAATCGCTGAGGTGCTATATAATATGGGTTTCGAGATCAGCGGCTCGGATATTGCTGAGAATGATAGTGTCAACCATTTGAGAAGCCTGGGAGTAAAAGTTTATCTGGGTCACAGCAAGACCAATATAAAAAATATTGAGACACTGGTGTATTCCAGTGCGATAACCAGAGACAATATTGAGGTTCGACAGGCATTAGATAAAAAAATTCCGGTTATTTCCAGGGCTGAAATGCTTGCTGAATTAATGAGGGTTAAATTTTCCATTGCGGTTGCGGGGACTCATGGAAAAACCACCACCACATCCATGATTTCTTCAATACTTGCAATTGCCGGAAAGGATCCCACTTTTGTGGTAGGCGGAAGATTAAAAATACAGGAAAGTGGCGCAAAATTGGGAAAATCAGATTATCTGATTGCTGAAGCCGATGAGTCAGATGGTAGTTTTTTGAAACTGTTTCCAACTATTGCGGTGATTACCAACATTGAAGATGATCATCTTGACCATTATCAATCTGTTGAGAAACTCAGAGCTGCATTTGAAATATTTTGCAACAAGGTTCCCTTTTACGGATCGGTTATTTTAAATAATGATTGTGAATATTCCCGAGGAATCATTCCCCGTTTAAATAAGCGGGTCATCACCTATGGACTGAATGGCCAGCCATTTGTAAAGGCAGAAAAGATAAATCATTCAATTTTTAATGTGAATTATGATCTTATTTTGGGAGGGCGAAATTACGGCCGGGTAGTACTTAATGTGGGTGGAATTCATAATGTGTTGAATTCTCTTTCGGCGATTGCAGCTGCCCATGAGATTGGCCTTGATGTCTCAATGATAAAAGAAGGACTTAAACGATTCTTT
>DAOWKX010000168.1 GCA_030639705.1 Candidatus Aminicenantota bacterium | reverse complement strand
TATACTGTATTTACATTGATTTGTTTTTATTTAGTTATATTTGTTTTGTTGACAAAATATATAATTAACATAATCCTCTCTTAGGTTAAGTTAAAATTGATTATATATCTTTTCTGGATTATCTCAAAATAATCATAAAAATATTTTTTTAAAACTAACTTTACAATCATCAAAAATAAGGTTACTTTATTACAGTGGATAATCGACCGAAAAATTATCGATATCCGAAAAGCATTTCAATTGATAGCAGATTTGGTTATCGATACCCTGGAAACCAGAAACCATGATTAATAAATATTATTATCTATTCAGGAGGATATAAAATGAGAGAGCGATTCTTAAAAAAAATGGCAGACTGGCATGTCGCATTTCCCTGGAGGATGCTGATCATATTTATCATCATCACTTTTGTGTTTGGCTTTTTGGCCTCAAATATAAAAGTTACCATGAGGTGGTCCGATCTGCTTCCGTCAAAGGATAAACGAACCGTCCAATTCAATAAAATTATTGATGAATTTGTTTCTGCTACCAGCCTGGTGGTGGTGGTTCAGGGTCCGGAGGATCGGATTAAAGCCTATGCAGATCTGATCGCCACACAGATTTTAAAACTCGTGGATGTCCCCACCGGCACCGAACACATGAAGTTATTTCGCCGGGTGGATTATAAAACTGAAATCGAATTTCTAAAGAAACATGGATTGATGCTGATCAAAGAGGATAACCTGAAAAATTCAAAAGAAGTATTCACCGATCCCAATCTCAAAGGATTTCTGTTCAATCTGAACCAGTCTCTTGAGAAGGAATATGTGGGGAAAAAGGAATCCATCTCAACCCGTGAGAATGAAGATCAAGCTGTGGTATTTTTAGACGGGATTCAAACCCTGGCTTCAACATTACTCAGTATTTCAAAGGGAGAGGCCATTTCAGAGACAGAAATAAGAAAAGCGGCTGACAAATTCCTGTTTGGAGAACCCTACTTTTTGTCCTACGATAAAAAGGCCCTCATTCTCAATGTCATACCGAATTTCACCATGATGGATTTAGACCTGCTGGTGACCGGTACCGATGCTGTCCAGGAAATCATCAACAAGATGGAAAATCAATTTCCGGATATCAAGGCAGGACTAACCGGTTTTATTGCAGTGGGCCGGGATGAAATGGTCTATTCACAAAAAAGCCTGGGATACACCACACTAATCGCTCTGATTGCCATTCTGGTTCTACTGATTGTATCATTCAGAATGTGGGTGGCTCCGATTCTGGCCATTGTAAACCTTTTAATGGGGCTCATCTGGGCCATAGGAGCAACCGCGCTGGTTGTGGAACAACTCAACATCATGACCCAGATGCTGGCTGTTATTTTAATTGGTCTGGGAATCGATTTTTCGATTCATCTGATTTCCTCTTTTACAGAAAAACGATCAAAAGGAGGATCCGTCTCAGAAGCGATGCACCATGCATTCCTGAAAAGTGGAAAGGGAATTATCACCGGAGGTTTAACCACTGCCTGTGCCTTTTATACCATGACAATCAGTCAATCACAGGGAATGCGGGAAATGGGACTGGTCGCCGGAACCGGACTGTTAGCTGTACTTCTGTGTACGCTTCTATTTTTCCCGATCCTGCTGGTTTTCAGAGAAAGAATCTCTGAACATCGCCTGACCAGGAAAAAACACCCCCCGAAAACAAAAAGCCGGGATATTTCTTTTGGTTTTTTAGGTAAGATTGCTGATTGGCTAAGCAGGAAATATGTGTTTACCTTGCTGGCAGCTCTGGTTTTATCAATTTTCTTTATATTGGCTGCCAGTGGTATTACCTTTGACCATAATTATTTGAATATCGAACCCAAGGGACTGACATCCATTAACCTGTATGATACTGTGCTGGATAAATTTGATATGAGTATGGATTATGCCATGGTTCTCACCAATTCCCCTGAAGAATCTTACCGTATTGCCCGTGAATACAGGAAAATCGGTACAGTTGCTATTACGGAAGATATATCTCTCTATCTTCCCACACCAGAACAACAGAAAAAAAGGACAGCTTATATTCAGGAAATCCATGAATCAATAAAAGCATCCCCCATCAACAATATGATCCGACTTGAAGACATGTCAGCCATTTTTTCAGAAATCAAACGCCTGGAAATGAATATCATAGAAATCCAGGACATGGCTTTTATCGGTGGCCAGGATAAAGTAGATACAAAATGCAAATCCATTGTGGGGGACCCTGATAATCCACAGTCCGGAAGTATTTTTAAAGAACTTCTGAGCATATTAGAGACAAACCAAACTCATATCCGTGATGAACTCTCAAACTTTCAGCGGCTATTTGCACCCTATTTAAAAGAATCAATACTAAATATGGCTTCTACCCAACCCATTGGAATAAATGATTTGCCCCCTTCCATTCTGGACCGCTATTGCAATAAAGAACGAAACCGTTTCCTGGTAACGATTTTCCCTGCAGAAAGCGTATGGCAAGATGCCGAATACCTGGACCGCTTTGCCGATGATTTGAAACGGGTTTCAGAAAACACAACCGGGATGCCTCTGATCTTCCGGGCTCTGGTCGAAGTCATCGGCCGGGATGGTGGAAACGCTGCCCTGTTAACCCTACTGGTGGTATTTCTATTATTATGGATTGACTTTAGAAATCCGGCACATGCCCTGATGGCCATGATTCCTCTGGCATTTGGAATAGTCTGGATGATCGGATTGATGAGGCTAACCGGAATGCAGCTGACCGTGATGAATGTGATGGGCCTTCCCATGATCCTGGGCATCGGTATCGATGACGGGGTTCATATCGTCCATCGCTGGAAACTCGAAGGCAAAACCAGGCTGAATGTTGTTTTTGCCAGTACAGGAAAAGCAATACTCTTAACCTCACTGACCACCATGCTGGGATTCGGGTCTCTGGTTTTTTCCATATGGCCGGGATTCGGACATCTCGGAGGAGCATTATTTTTGGGCGTGGGTGCCTGCTTCCTGACCACTGTTCTGTTTCTATCCGGAATCATCGGATTTATCGAAAGAAAATACCGGTTGCCCCTGAAACAAAAATCATAACCATTTGAAAAATCGGAGAAACATACCACCCTGCCAATCCGTATACCTGTTGAGTGGAGGATCGTATGAACAAAATTAAATTTATAACCAGATACCCTGACTGAATTCTCAGATAAATTATTTATATCACCCGGTTTATTTTTATAATTCATTGCTCTATAATACGAAATCGAGGAGAGAATCAATGATAGACACATTACTTATCCTTCTATTAATCATCGGCCTGGAATTGATACTGGGGATTGATAATGTTCTGGTGATTGCCATACTGGTGGAACGGTTGCCGGAAACCCATCGGGATAAAGCACGAATTCTGGGATTGATCCTGGCCATGTTTGCCAGAATAGGTATGTTATGGCTGGTTTTTTTATTATCCAGTTTAACCCAGTCCATCATTCTCAATCTTTCAATCAGAGATATAATACTCATACTGGGTGGTTTTTTTCTGATAGCCAAGGCTGTGAGAGAAATTCATCATACGGTTGAATTCAAGGAAAAACAGAAGGGACCCGGCAAAAAAATATTCCATAATTTTTATAATATAATTCTTCAGATTGTGCTCCTGGATATTGTTTTTTCAATTGATTCGGTCATCACTGCCCTGGGTTTAACCAAAAAAATGTGGATAATTGTCATCGCCGTGGTGTTTTCATTCATGGGCATCATGTTCTACTCAAAACCATTGAGCCAGTTTATTATAAAACGTCCAACCATCAAAATCCTGGCACTGGCCTTTTTGATTACCATCGGGGTGACCCTCTTTCTGGAAGGCCTTCACGAAGAGATTCCCAAAGCATATATTTACATCCCCATGGGATTTGCCCTCATGGTTGAACTGCTCCAGATGCGCTATGAACACAATTTGGGCAGAAAACAGAAACGATTAACTTAATTCATTTATAAATGGAATTTGTCTGAAAAAGATGAAAGAGATAAAATAGAAGATTGACCGAAAATAAAATGATTTCAGAAAAAAGGAAATCCGACAGGAGGAAATCTGCCATGCTGATTCCAACCATTATCATGGGTGTTCTGGCCTTTATTTTAGTGGGCATTGGCTATATGAAAGGAGAAGGAGAGCATCTTCTGGGCTTCAAGTCTGCCTTTAAGATGATTGTTGAAATTCTACCCCTGCTATTCTTTGCCTTTGTGATTGCCGGGATGATTCAGGTCTTATTACCCAAGGATTTATTGAACAAATGGGTGGGAGTGGAATCCGGTATCAGAGGGATAATGATCGGAACCCTGGCCGGTGGAATTACTCCGGGAGGTCCCTATGTCAGTTTACCGGTGGTAGCCGGTTTGTTGAAATCCGGGGCCAGTGCCGGGACCATGGTTGCCTATCTCACTTCATGGTCTCTCTGGGCGGTTGCTAGACTCCCCATGGAAATCGGAATCCTGGGATGGAAATTCACCTTATTAAGATTGACATGCACTTTCTTCTTCCCCCCCATTGCCGGATTGCTCGCCCTCAAAGTCAGTGATTACTTCAACCTTTAGAACCATTTTCAACAAAACCTATTTTCCATATTATATCGATTGTTTGTTAAATATCATGGTTAAAATCAAAAAAAGGAGTACCGACATGAACAGAACCATTCCCATTATCATGATTATCATTATTCTGCTATTCTGGTGGTTACAGCCTGGCTGGTCATGCACCTCGATTCTGGTCGGCAGAGATGCCTCCAAGAAAGGTGTTCCCATCATCAGCTATTCCTGTGATGGAGAATTTCACCCCCATATCCGGATAATTCCCGCAGCGGATTATTCACCCGGTGAACTGGCAGAAATCCGAGGGTGGCGTAAGGTTTTGGGTAAGATCCCCCAGGTAAGTCACACCTACAAGGTTGTGGGTTTGATGAACGAACATCAACTGTCACTGGGAGAAACCACCTTTGGCGGACGTGAAGAGCTGATAAATCCCGACGCCATATTTCACTATTATCCACTCATGCTCATTACCCTGCAACGGGCCAGAACCGCAAGAGAAGCGATCAAGGTGATGACCGACCTGGTAGAACAATACGGTTATCGCAGTGAAGGAGAATCGATTTCTATTGCTGATAAAAAGGAGGCCTGGCTTCTGGAAATTGTTGGTACCGGTCCCGGGTGCAAAGGAGCTGTGTGGGTGGCCCGGCGACTGCCTGATGGAATGATCAGTGCCACCGCCAATATGTCACGAATTCACACTGTGCCGCTGAATGATCACCAGAACTGTCTCTATTCAAAAAACGTCATTGATTTCGCTATCCAGAAGGGATATTATAAACCCGAATACGGAAAGCCCTTTAGTTTTTCCAGGGCCTACAATCCCCCCACCGAAGAGCAGATTCGCTATTCGGACCGACGGATCTGGAGTATTTTCCGCCGGGCTGCACCATCACGACATTTTTCACCGGAATACAGTTACGGACGGGGAAAAGGCAGGCCCTATCCCCTGTGGATTAAGCCGGATAAAAAACTGGATGTGAGGGATGTGATTGGGCTTCACCGGGACCACTATGAGGGAACAGAATTTGACATGACCCGAGATGTGGTATCCGGACCTTTCGGCTCACCGGACAGGTGGCGCCCCCTCAAATGGGAACTGGGTCACAATAAATATGTATGGGAACGTCCCATTGCTACCCAGCAGGCAGCCTTTGTATATGTATCCGAACCCTGTCCCCACCTTCCTGAAGAGCTGGGGGGAATTCTTTGGTACGGCATCGATAATCCCTATACCAATTTTTTTATCCCGCTCTATACGTCCATCACCCGGTTGCCCGAATCCTATACCACGGGATCCCTCTCCGGTTACACCCGGGAATCAGCCTGGTGGACGGTTAATTTTGTGGCCAATTTTGCCAACCTGAGATACAGTTATATGATTAAGGATATCCAGTCCGTACAAAGCGAAATCGAAGATATGGCATTCGGCAGCCAGGAAGCTATCGAAAGCGCAGCCCTGCAGCTCAGCCAATCAAAGGGCTCGGGTTTTGCCATTGCTTTTTTAAACAAGTACTGTATAGATAATGCCGAGATGAATGTCAGGCGCTGGCAAAAACTGGGGGATTATCTCATAACCAAATACAACGATGGCTACATCCAGAAAAAAAACCACCGGAGCCAGGAAGTCGGTTATCCCAAATCCTGGCTTAAAAAAGAAGTGGAAAAAAACGGAAAGAAACGCAGAATTACCTCGGAAAAGACAATCGACCGGGAATTATAATATTATCCTCTGAAATTTTTCATTTTCGATCAGATGTGTTCTCTCAGAAAAAAGGGCTATGGCTGATTGGAAATCGTTGTTTTTAGGAGCTGTGTGCTACTCATTTTGGTAAACAGATCATTGACATCCACCACAACATTGTAATCTCCTTTTTTCAAGCCCCTGATATTTAAAGCGATATTTATTTTTTTCTGAGTCGCTTTTATGGTTTTCTTCTGATCAAAAACGGATTTCCCCTGCGGATCATTTATTCGAATCCGGATAGAGAGCGCTCCTCCCTCTTTTTTGTTCCAGAAGAAATCCGAAATGACAAACAGTAATTTGTCTTTTTTGAAATTCAGATCTTGAATTTTAATTGGTTTTCTCTTGATCTGCTTTTCCTCCAGGAATTGGCCGAGAAAACCGGATCTCAGGTTGGGGCTGTATACCAGTTTGTATTTACGGTTTTTCAGTTTCACTTTGATTTTCCCCACCTTATCGGGATTCTTTGGGGCATAGGTCAACATATAATATACATCCTCGACCTCGCTGATGCGATCAAGGGCCGTGTCGAGTTTATTGGAAATCACCAGCTCTCCACCGGTCAGATCAGTAATGGCCCGCAGGCTACTTTCCAGCTCACTGGCAATTTCCCGGTACTCCACATCATGTAGAAGCGTGCCGAGAGTTGTTTTCATGAAAATAGAGTGAAAGGTGGTATCTACATTGTGAAATATTTTTGCCACTTCTTCAGAGGGAAAATCTCTGGCCACGCTGAGTTCCTTTTCGATCTCAATCATCTGACGGGAAAGAATTCGTGAAAACGATGTCAGCTCCTGGTTTTCGCTGACCTGCCACCCCCCAATCAGCCTCTGGATCCGGAGCATGCTGTCACTGCTTATGATGATGTCCGGGAACACCTCGAACTGGTAGAAATTAATGACCCACTTTTCCTTATCGATATTCTTTATAAAACGGGCAAAATTGTAATATTTATTAATATCCGGAATCAGGTATTTCTTTTTATAAATTTTCCATACTTCCAGAAATTTTCTCAAATACTCCTCAACAACAAGATGAATACTCCCCCCTCCTCTTCCCGCACTTCTCAGCGACATCTCAAACTTGTGCTTGTTAACCAGGTTCTCTATTTCCTTTAAATACATTAACATCTTTGTGCGGGCCTTCAGGGAAACGTCATGAAGGATTCGATCCAATTTGGCTTTCACAGAAGCTCTATCTGCCAGGCTTTTGAAAAATTCAGTACGGTCATTGGCAAAAACCAGGAGTTGATCCGACTCGTTCAGCACAGTCTCGAAAATATAATCAAGACCTTCTTTAATATACCTATTATAGTGGGTAATTCGGAATACCAGCACAAAATATCGGCCCATTAGGGTTTGTACCTGTTCGGCATCCAGTTCCATTTCCTGGGTTTTTATTTTTTTTCGTTTCAATATGAACCCGTGAATATCCTGGAGTTTCCTGCCCTCATAGAGCTTGAAGTCGTTTTTGGTCAGGTTGTCCACCGGTTTGCCCTGGTAATAAACCCGCACAGGAACCTCGACATTGACCACTCTCACGCTTTCCTGCAACACCTCGTCCTGCTGGCCAAACAGATGGCCTATCCACAGAAACATAATCATTAACCCTAAACAGAATGATTTCTTAATCATAATTCCCCCATTTATTTTTTTTAATTAATACATTTAATTATATATACGTTAATAAAAAAAAAAACGGAAAACAAAATAAATTTTGCGTTTACTCTCCAAAAATAGCGACACTAAATTTGATTCCCCAATGTCATCTCGGTTTTTTGGGTTTTATTGATAACACCCCTCAGGTTGGTTACTGGCCTTCAATTTCCTGTCTCCGGTGGTTTAACCTCTCCATAAAATGCCCACCTCCGAAAAAATGACCAGGGCAGTCAGGAGTGGGTATCCAACCTTTTCTATAATTAAAGTTCAAATCTAGGATCCATCAGGCAATCAATGGATTCCTATTTACCACTGTTTTTACATTTTTTGTATCATCCAGACAGCACAATTCACATCATGCTCAATAATTTTACATTCTTTTTTCTCATTTTCGACGAAATCATAGAACAACTCAGCCTGCCGGGGAAATTGCCGGGCCAGATTATCAGCCCTCTTACTGATCCAATCGGTGTTCTGTTGATTGATGAATCTTATTTCTTCTGTGGAAAAAATCTTTTCTTTTATGATTTGGTCTCCATAAGAGGTTAATTGTTCAACAGTATCTTTGTAAGAACAACAATACCTGTATCCTGGAAAATCAATTCTTTCGGAATTCTTTAAAAAACCATCATCAATAATAATCAATCCTCCTTCATTCACAGTCTGCCGGAGCTTACCGATACTCTGGTCCAGGGAACCCAGAACACCACCAATAGCTGTGTATATAACCATATTGTATTCTGTTTCAGACAGAACCGCCTCTCTCATATCTGCAAGATCAAACTGACATAAGGTTGAAACATTAAATTCTTTGGCTTTTTTTTCTGCCTCTTTTATAAAGGGTTCAAAAAAATCAATGCCTTTAACTTGAAAGTCAAATTTTTTGGCCAGACTGATTGAGACAGCACCTTTACCACATCCCACATCCAGTACCCGGGTTAAATCAGGTGGAAGACCAAAATCATGAATCCACTGGAGGATTAGTTCCGGAGAACTCCCTAACTCCCATAAATCAGTAAGCAGTTCAGGAATAAAGGGTACCAATTCCGGAACCACATTGAAATATTCTGCTATCTTGTTTTCTTGAATCACTTTTTCTTAATTTTAATTAAAATATTATCAAACATATCTTTATGAACCGTGAAGGTTAACATTTTCAGTTTAATAAAATCGCCTCTGAAAAAGTAATACCCCTGATGCTTGCCCCATCTGGAGGAACGCCCTGAATCTTTTATTAAAAACCAGTCATGACCCCTATATCGTTTGTATCCGATCAGGTGCACGCCATGATCATCCTGGGTGCTGCCATTGGCTATTCGGTATTCTCTTGAATCCTGATTTATATATTTCCC
>DAOWKX010000197.1 GCA_030639705.1 Candidatus Aminicenantota bacterium | reverse complement strand
AAGATATGAATGATGAAGGGTTGATCGGCCATTTGTTTATTACAGGAAAAGAACTAGCCAAAAAGCTTGGTGTGGATAGTTATCGGTTTGTAATCAATACCGGAAAGGATGCCGGTCAGGCTGTTTTTCATATCCATTTACATTTGTTAGCCGGAAGAAAGATGAACTGGCCTCCTGGCTGAAGTCAAGAAATAATAGCTATGGATCAATAATAGGATTTTAAATGCCAACCATAATTGATGGGAATAATTTGATCGGGAGCTCACCTGATATTTCTCTCGATGATCCGGCTGCCCGCGAGAAGATGTTACATATGGTAAAAACATACCAGGAAAGCAAAAATGGCAATATTATTATTGTGTTTGATGGCAAGCCTGAATCAATTTATTATAATGATAATTCTGCGGAAAAATTCTCGGTTGTTTATCCCCGCTATGGTTGTTCTGCCGATGAAGAAATTAAAGAAATATTAAACGGGTATAGTGATTTTAAATCTGTAAAGCTGGTTTCGTCTGATAGAGATCTTAAGATTTTTGCCAAAAGCAAGGGCGCGAAAACCATAAATTCCATAGAATTTTACTTTGAGTTGAAAAGAGTATATCGATTGAATGGAAAGAAGGAGGAAAAATTAAGGCGAATTCATAACAAGATATCCAAACAGGAAGTCGATCAGTGGTTGAAGATTTTTGAGAATGATTGATTGGTTAAATTTCTAAGTTAATTTCTCCAGAGTAGAAAATATCCCTGTTTCCGTTTTTTTTTTCCAAAATAAGTCCGCCCTCTCTATTGATTTCATTAAAAAAACCAGTAATGATTTTATTATTGTGGTGAAAGGATATCGGGTCGCCTTTTGAGAAAACGCTCAAGTCATTAACCATCTTTATAATCTTGGTTTTGTCTCCCTCTTCAAGAATGGCTAACCATTTAAAAAAAGTATTGATCAGTGTGATTGTGACGGTATCGATATCGATTGCCTGCCCGGTGATCATTTTCAGAGAAGTGGCTTTTTGTCTCAATCCCGGGGGAAAATCTTTTTGGCTTTGATTGAGGTTGATTCCTATTCCACAGATACTTATTATTTCGTTTACATTGATGATATTTTCAATGAGCACACCTGCTATTTTTCTCTTTCCGTAGAGGACATCATTGGGCCATTTCAGCTTAAATTCCTTTTGACTGATGGTTTCAAGAGCTTCTGCGATCGAAAGCCCAGCAATTAATGATAGCAGTTTAATCTTCTGTCTGTTATCCATCAGAAAACCCATTGAGATATATAAGCCTGTTCCGCACGGTGAAAACCATTTTCGGTTGTTGCGGCCCCGTCCTTTTAGCTGTTCTGGTGAGGTAATGATCAGTGGGAATTTATCCTGGATTTTCATATAATGCTTTTTTATATATTCATTGGTTGAATCACAGATATCGAGTTTAATAATAGTTGGAGAATCATATTTATTCATTTTTTTATTATCGATCCATCATTTATCTTCTTTTTCAGGTCAGATCACAGATGGTTTTTTGAATTTTTTCTCTTTTTTCATATTGAATTAGCAGATTTTTTTTTAAAACAGACAGTCCTGCTCCCGAGGTTTTTTTTATATATTGTTGATCCATTAATTTTGCTTCCATTCCATGGATTTGGTTATTAATTGCCTTGAATTCCCGTTTTAGTTTAGTCAATTCATGTATCCTTTCGGAATTATTTTCGAAAGGGATCAGGATTCCCCAGCCTGAGATTTTTCCCCTGAATCCCTTTAAGTCATTTGAAAAGTCATCAAGGATTTGAGTTTTATTGCTCCTGGTTAAAAAATTATAATATTTTAAATAGTGTGCCATGGTTATTCGTTTTTGTTTTGAATTTGATTTTAAATATATTTGGATTTTTTTATTGGGATCGATTTTATTTTCTGCTCTGGTTTTCCGGGTTTCTGTTATTATATTTTTCAGTTGTTCAACAGCTGAATATTCTTTGGGGAAGGCCATTTTGCTATCAAATCCCGGAAGAGGAATCTCCAGTAAAAAGTCTTCACCTGAACTTAATCGTTGATAAATTTCTTCGGTGATATATGGGATGAAAGGATGCAATAACTGGATTAAGTGCAGAAGAGATAATTTTAAGACTTTTCTGCATTCCAGCTTCTGAATATTGATTTTTGAATACTCGAGGTACCAGCGACAGAATTCGTGCCAGAAGAAGTGATAGAGTTTGTCAGCAGCTTCATTTACAATATGCTGATCCATTAAATGGGATATTTTATCAGTGATATTATTGAGGGAATGTAAAAACCACTTATCAACTGGAGTGATCTTGGTATTATCGATATTTAAATTTTCATTACCCTGTAAATTCATGATCACATAGCGGGAAGCATTCCAGATTTTATTGGTAAACGCCCGGTAGCCTTTTAGCTGATTGATAGACAGGGATATGTCACCACTCGGACCGGCCTGGACAGCAAGAGTGAATTTGAATGCATCTGAACCGAACTTATTTATTATTTTTTCTACTTCTGCCGTCTCTATTCCGGTTTTATTTGATTTTAAATCCTTTTGTTTCTTGATGACTCTGTAATGTGGAGACTCACTTTCCGGGAATTGGGACTTTTGCATTTTTATTCTTCGGAAAATGATATCCTGAACGCTTAGATCAATAATGTGGTCCGTATCCAGAAAGTCGCTTTTTTGGGGTGGGCTTAATAAAAAGTAAAATGGTGAGCGATTAATTTGATTCCAGGGGTTAAAGATTTTGGTCTCACCCCATCGGTTATTCCATTTTTTTTCAATAGAGTGATGATCGTATACTTTTTCCATTATGGTGTTGCTTATTCCAGAGATTTTAAAAATACTTTTTATTCAGCAGTACTATCGATTTCAGATTTAATTTTTTTTATTTCCTCTTTTATTATTTTTTCTGCAAGAGGGGGTACAATTTCCCATAAGATTTCTTTAACCGCAACAGTAAGGGTATCCTCTACTTTATGTATGATTTCTTCCTTTTGTATATCCAGTTGAATTTTTTCATCTTTTTTTTCTTCCAATCCCAGATCAGCAATTTCTGATTCCAGATCAATCTGAGGTTCTTTTTCAATTTTTGGTGATTCGGAAACTGAAACCTCCCCTTCTTCCTCCTGATCCACCGGTGTAATCTTTTCTTCGATTTCAGGTTCTTCTATTTGAAGTCCCATTTCCTCTTTTTGTTCATCCATTTCTATTTCCTTTGGCTTTTCAGCTTCAATCACTTCTTTAACGTCCAGTGGGGTTTCAGGTTCTTTCGCTTCCTCTCCCTCAGCCGATTCTCTTAATGAATCCACGGCCTGATCGTCGGTTTCTTCTTCAGGTTCTTCGTCTTTTTTGTCTTCCAATAAAATTTCAGGTTCGATATCTTTTCCTTTTTTATCAATAATTTTTTTGATATTGATTTCTTCCTGGGTTAACGATGCGATTTCCAGTTCATCTTCCTGTATTTTTATGTTTTCTTTTACTTCCAGTTCTTCATCGTCCATGTTTTCTTCATCTTCTTGACCGATGGGTTGTTCATCCTTAAAGGGATTTTCAATTTCCTCTATATTATCGAATTTCAGATCGTCCGTTTCAGGTGGAGAGCCCTGGGTTTTTTCCTCTGATGGCAGGACTTCCTCTTTTGGGATATCTTCCTCTATTTTTTCATTTTCTCCAGATTCGGGTTTCGGAGATTCGATTTCTTCTTTGATATCGGAAAAGCTGATTTCTTCATCGCTTTCACCAATTCCTTCAATTCCGGGAAGATCTTCAGGCATTGTTTCCGGAATCACTTCAGGTTTGGGTGAAATGGTTTTATCTTCTTTTTTTTGTACTAACTCTTTTAAAGTGTTTACCAGTGCATTTGAATCAAATGGTTTGGTGATGATGTCAACATACTTCAATTCCTTTAATAATCCTTCATCAATGGGTTCAAATCCTCCCTTCAATAAGAATACCTTGGTGTCTTTCAATGATTCGTTTTCATTTATAAATTTACAGGTTTCATATCCATTCAATTCCGGGAGTTTTATATCAACAAGAACTATTTTGGGTTTTAGTTCAAGCAATTTATCTTTTAAATTTAAGCCGTTCTCAAAGCTGATGAGTTCGATGCCTTCTTCTGTAAATGATAATTCAACTATTCTTCTGATGGTATAACTGTTGTCTGCAAGAACAATTGTATCCTTATTCATTTCATCCTCCTTTATGCCTAATCTATTTTTAACATTTTTTTGTTTATAATGTCAAGTATTATTAGAAGATAAGGTTTTTTTATGGATGGGTAAAACTGAGAAAAATCAATATTTAGTCGGGTTTTTCTTGACTTTTGAAGAAAAATAATATATTTTAGTTTTACTGACTCACATGAAACGCAAACAAAAAACATATTCAGTGATAATTGTATCAGATGCTACTTCCAGTAACAGAGAATTCCTGATTTCTTCAAAGTTAATAAAAAATTCAATCATATCAGTGGCGGTTTTACTGCTCTTTTTTGGTTTTATATTATTTGATTACCTTACTACTTCCTATGATAAAGAGAAAATGAGGAAATTGGAGCAGGATAATATAAAAAAAGAAAAGACCATCGAAACTATGGATGCCAACCTTAAAACCCTGGAAAGAAGTATCAGACGAATGGATCGATATAAAGAAAAGATCATGATCGCTTCGGGTTTAAGATCCCCTTATGCACTGAAAGAAGTCGGTAGCGGTGGATATTATGATGAAATTATCTCTAAATCTTCCGAATTAAGCCAGAATCAACAAAAAAGCGAAAATAAGCCTAAAGAAAATATTATTCAAAAGGCCAATAAAATCACAGAAACCGCCCACAACATTGAAAATACTTTAAAACTTGTACAGAGTGTAATAGACAAACAGAAAGTTAGATTGGCCTGTACACCCGCAATCTGGCCCACCAAAGGATATCTAACCGATCCATTTGGCTGGAGAATACATCCGATTACCGGAAGAAGGAGCTTTCATTATGGCCAGGATATCGCCACCCAACTGGGCAATAAGGTCATTGCCACAGCCAATGGCTTTGTTCTTGCAGCAGAGCGCAGGGGTGCACTGGGCAATCTGATTATAATCGATCACAACTTTGGCTTTACAACCTGGTACGGCCATCTGGCTTCATTTAATGTCAAAGAAGGTGATCGGGTTAAACGGGGTCAGGTCGTCGGTTATGTGGGGAGTACCGGAAGAAGTAATGCGCCGCATCTCCACTATGAAGTTCGGGTTGCCGGTAAGCCCCAAAATCCCATGACATTCATAATTGATTAGTTATTTTTGTTATCCATAACCTAAGTCCCGATTTCCTAAAATTCATGATGATTGATTTAGCCGGTATTTCGAATACAGTTTGTAAATGATGAAAAAAAACAGAAAAGGATCAGATCATTTAAATAAAGATCAGGTAAAAAAAAGATGGGAATCCATCGATTCTCAGGAGGCCCTCTCCACCAAAGCGAAATTAGAGAAGCTGGTGAAACTGAACCTCAAGAAAAGGGAACGCCTTGAAAAAAAGGTCAATATGCCCCGGAGAGATGCAATCCAAGGGGCATTTACCATTCGAGAGTTTCACTATCCTCTGGATACAAATTTTAAACATATTGAATTAAGCCAATGGGAAGAGGTGTCTTCTCAGGATTTGGTTGTACTGTATGGAGATGACGGTTTTAAAAAGGTTGACCCCATGAAAATTCTCTTTTTTGATGTTGAGACGACCGGCATTTCAGGGGGGACCGGTACTATCCCTTTCATGCTGGGGTTCGGTTTTTTTGAAAAAGGTTTTTTCAGGGTAAAAGTATTTATTTTAAACGACCTTAACCGGGAAGATGAATTGTTGGATAAAGTGGATGAATTCCTTGAGAATCAGGAATTTTCAGCGACCGTTACCTATAATGGAAAGAGTTTTGATTTTCCCCTGATGGAGACCCGCTACATTTTAAATCGAAAGCGATTTCCGCTGCTTAAAAAACCCCATATGGATTTTCTTTTTCCTGCCCGAACCATATGGAAAAACACCTATGAATCACGGAAACTGGGATATCTGGGAGATATAATATTAGGAATTTCCCGGCAAGAAGATGTGGATGGCAGTCAAATACCCTCGATTTATTTCAGTTACTTAAGGAGCAATCAATTTTTCCTATTGGAAAAGGTGGTTGAACATAATGCCCTGGATCTGGTTGGATTATCAGCTTTAATGCTGCAGGGGGTTACCTATCTGAAAGATGTTTCCAATACCCGGGATGAAGGTGAGGTATTGGGCGCTGCTCTGTTATTTGAAAAATCAGGATACTTTAATAAGGCCAATGAACTGTTTGAAATTGCCAAACAGAGTGCAAAACGCCAGGATGTTATTTTTAAGGCAGTAAAACACCTTTCGATATTAAAAAAGAAAGAGAAGTGCTATGAAGAGGCCACAGCATTGTGGAAGATACTCTCCGGCTTGAAAGATCATTTTGCCCTCCGGGAGCTTTCCATTCATTTCGAACACCGGGAAAAGGATTATTATGGAGCTCTTGAATTTGTGCATAGAGCCATTGAGGAAATCGAATTGACCGACATGCAGCGCAAGGACCTGGAAAAGAGACTCAGACGACTCCAGAGAAAAATTCAAAAACTGGAAAATCAGGAAGATTAATTCCACCTTGACATGGATTGGCAAATAGGCTATAATTTTTTTCTTATTTCATAAAAAGGAGCGTGAAGCCATTGGCTTATATTGAAGTAAAGTCCGGAGAATCCTTTGATAGTGCATTGAGGCGTTTTAAACGAAAGGTT
>DAOWKX010000005.1 GCA_030639705.1 Candidatus Aminicenantota bacterium | reverse complement strand
CCTCTGTTCTTCTGTGGATGTTGAGAATCCTTCTTCCATGGCTTTTTCCACATCCGGGATTCCTTTTCCTTCATCATTGATAATGACCACAATTTCTTCGTCACTGGCCAGAAGGGTGACTTTTGCTCTAATGGCATGCATCACCACATTCATTTCTCCCTCATAGGTGGATATGGCCACGCGTCTTACCAGGAGCGGGTCATAGCCAATGGTCTTGAGGATCGATTTGATCTGAGTGGATACCATTCCGGCACTGGCAAAATCTTTTCCATCGATGTCAAATTCATGGGAGGTGATGTTTTCTTCCTCTTTCTGGGCCGGAGCTTTTTGTTTGGAAGATGTTACGTAGCCATTAATCTGGGCAATTCGAGTACAGGCTTCATACATATCGGCGGGGGTTGTCATTATGACCAAACCTTTATCCAGGGCAAATTTTTGAATATCTTCGGCTGGGTTTTTTCCCCGTATAAAAACAATGGCCTTAAATTCAGCCATGTAAGATGATATAGCCGCTTGAATGGTATTCAGACCGGTAAGCAGTGCAGAACCGGTTTTCCCATAAGCCAGCACATCACTCATCAAATCAGAGGCGTAGATACCGGATATGGGAGTTTTTAACTGGTCTTCCCCCACCACCACTCTGGCCTGAAGAGATTTGGTTATCTGTCCGATGGTAAGTTTTGTTTTTTGATTGGTTACCATAACGTTGTCTATTGGCTTTTTACCCCGATGCCAATTAATTCAGTGGCCAGGGCAAAAGTGGTTTTAGGCGAGGATAGAATGATTACATGATAGCGGTTTGCCAAATCAATGGTAGCCTGAGAAACCTTTTTCCCCTGAGTGACAATAATAGCAGAAATATCCACTAAATTAGCGGCAGAAACAATGTTGGTATGGGTTTGGACTGTCAACCAGATTTCTTCGGCTTTGGCACTGGTCATAACATCAGAGAGCATGTCTGAAATAAATACACCCTCCACTTCTCTCTCTTCGGCATTAGTCAAAACATTTAAATTCAACTTATCAATAATTTCTTGAATTTTCATTCCGTTTCCTCCTGAATTAAAATTTAGATGGCATAATCATTCCTCTTCAAGAGGTGTCAAGGATAGCATATGGAGATCCTTAATCACCTCCCCGTAACAAGTAGCAATATTTTTAACTGATTCATGAGAAACAATTTTTATACGAGATCGCAAAGATTTTCGTCGCTGGTTAAAATATTCTTCCAGGATAGCTATTTTTTCTTTTGAAAGCTGTTTTCGTTCTTCAACAGGTAGAAATCCAAAAGCAACATAAATCCAGGTCCTTTCTGGTTCCAGAATTATTCTTAGACTATCTACCTCACAGGTGTCATCACATCCAGTACACATCATCAATCCCATCAGCTCATCAAGTTTTTCTACTTTACTACATTTACTGCATTTGAGGTCAAAGCGAAAGGATTGAGCACTTTCCATTACATTCCAGAAGTGATCACCTTCACGGTACTCTTCCAGAGGTGGTCTGTGCTCAAAGGTAAAATAGGTGGAAACTTTATCACAATTATAACATTTTTCAGTTACAACAAATCCATAGGCAACATTGATCATTTCCCAGGTATGAGCACATTTTTCTTCCGGCATGCTTACTCCATTTTCAACTTTAGGGTATCATTATAATTAAAATAAAAAATATTTGTCAAGTAAGGAGAAAAACTTCGAACTTATTCATAAGAATTTATTGCCATATACCAAAACAATTTTATAAAAATAAAACAAGATTATATTTGATTTGAGTAATATTTTCTGGATTTCAACTACTTTATAGTTTCGTAGGGATTTAAAGGTAAAATTTCAATATACAACCAAAGAGATCTGAGACCTTCCTTCATACCATTTGTTTGACCTTTATGTCATATTCCGTCCCAAAAAAGTTCAAAAATTAATTTAAATCAATCCCCTTTTAAGTACCATCTTCGTTATTTATATCTGGGTAATTTGATTACAGAAAAACCAGATCAGATTATAATCTTGCTATGGAGCCTCTATGGCATCAACCGGACAAAACTCCACACAGGTTCCGCAATCGGTACATTTTTCTGCATCGATGACGAACTTATCTTCACCTTCAGAGATTGCGCCTTCCGGACATTCTGGTTCACATGCCCCGCAGCTTATACATTCATCATTGATAGAATGTGCCATTTTTCACCTCTCAATTTGCTAATTTTTAATTGAAACTGTTTTTTTTTAGAAATCATTTTATAAGAAATAGGATGAATTTTCAATTAATTATAGTTAAGATTTTATTTTACACCTCTGTTATCTGAACTGGGTATTTGAAAATTATCTTCTGCTTCAGAACTTTATTTATATATTCCTGTAGGACTGTGTGTATTTGTGTTCTACTGATAGGAAACATCAGTTGATTAAATCATGGTTTTAAAATATAATGGTTTTTTTCTGGAGTAACAGAAAAAAATGAATAAGAAAGAACTGAGACTCCTGGCCACTAAACTGAAAAATACTGAAATTGAGAATCCCATCCATATCATGGAGGTTTGCGGGACCCATACCACCCAATTTTTTCATACCGGAGTGAAAGATCTTTTCCCCGAAAATTTATTTCTGATCGATGGGCCCGGTTGCCCGGTATGTGTGACCCCCAACGGATATCTGGATAGAGCCATTGAGATCGCCAGGACCCATGGGGTCTGGCTGGTCACCTTCGGAGACATGATGCGGGTGCCTTCCTCTTACAGTTCTCTTCAGCAGGAAAAGGCTGCCGGGGTACCGATCCATATTGTCTATTCACCCCTGGATGCCTTGACCCTGGCCCAGGAGAATCCTGAAATGCAGGTGGTTTTTTTGAGTATCGGATTTGAAACCACCATTCCTACCGAGGCAGTGGCTGTTAAAAGGGCAAAGCAGGAGAATATAAAAAATTTTTCTTTATTAACCGGGAATAAGCTGACACCCCCTGCAGTTGAGGCCTTGCTGGGATCAGGAGAAGTGAAAATTGATGGGTTCATACTTCCGGGACATGTGAGTGTTATCACCGGTATAAAAGGATGGAGGTTTGTGGCTGAGAAGTTTCAAAAGCCATGTGTGATTGCTGGATTCGATACTCAGAATTTATTAGTCGGAACCATGGCACTGATTCATTTAATTCAGAATAAAAGTCCTGAGATTGTAAATGAATACAGTCTGGTGGTAACAGAGGAGGGCAATGTCAAAGCCCAGGAGATTATGGAAGAGGTATTTGAGCCCACAGAAGCCAAATGGAGGGGAATAGGAAATATTCCGATTAGCGGTATGGATTTGAGGAATTCTTTTCAGGATTTTGATGCCAAGATAAGATTCCCGGTCACTCCTCCCAGAGAGATTGAGCCCGGAGGGTGTCGATGCGGTGATGTTCTGCGGGGACTGATCACGCCTCTACAATGTCCCCTCTTCGGTAAAAAATGTACTCCTGAAAATCCGGTTGGTGCCTGCATGGTTTCTTCAGAAGGTTCCTGTGCTGCTTACCATAAATACCAGAGGTTTTGAAATGAGTGCTAAAATTTTAATGGGTCATGGTAGTGGCGGACAGCTGATGGCTGATTTGATTAATAATGTGATCCGAAAGATTTTTGGGACCGGGTCTTTACAGCTGGACGATTCGGCGATTTTAAAATCCGAAAATCAAAAATTAGCCTTTACTACCGATACCTATACCATCACTCCATTATTTT
>DAOWKX010000111.1 GCA_030639705.1 Candidatus Aminicenantota bacterium | reverse complement strand
TTGCCCTTACCCTTTATTCATAATGTTTTACAGATATTTGTAAATTTTAGGTGGTGGATTTCGGGCAACTTTTTCTATTGACAGGAATCATGAATAGGTATAATAATTATTAAAACCGAGGCAAAAAGGAGACTGAAAATCAAAAGATATTACGAAAAGACATTATCGGGAGTCAAACTAAAAAAATGTTACGATATCGCTCAGCCCCGGATCCGACAGTACCTGGATGCTGAAACCGGTCATGTTTTGGAAAAAATCAATCCCGATAACCGGGTTCTGGATCTGGGCTGCGGTTATGGTCGGTTGATTCCCGGGCTTGCCACAAAGGCGAAATCTGTAATCGGAATTGATACATCCTTCTCCAGCTTATTATTGGCAAAAAAATTGGTAAAAAATATCCCCAACCATGCTCTTTTTTTAATGAATGCCATCCATCTGGGTTTCCGGAATAATACCTTTGACCTTGTTATTTGTATTCAAAACGGAATCTCAGCTTTCCATGTGAACCCAAAAACTTTAATCAAGGAAAGCATTCGGGTTACAAAACCAGAGGGAAAGGTGCTTTTCTCCACTTACTCTGAAAAATTCTGGAATCACCGTCTGGAATGGTTTCAAATTCAATCCGATGCCGGACTTCTCGGTGAAATCGATTATACAAAAACAGGAAATGGTGTAATAGTATGCCAGGATGGTTTCAGGGCAACCACAATGAGAAAAGAGCAGTTTATAGAAATAACTTCTGAATTTGATGTAAATATTAAAATAGTCGAGGTGGATGAATCCAGCCTTTTCTGTGAAATTACAGTTTTGTAATGTACTAACTTATAATTCAGGACGATTTCATAATCACAATATAACAATTTATGTTATTATAAATTAAAAATATCATGAATCGACTAGCTAACAAAATTATTATTTTTTTTTCGATTCTTAGCTTCTATTTTTTGTGCTGGGGAGAGCAAGAAAAAACCAGCAGAACAATAAATGAAATAAAAATTCCAGTCCGGGTATTTTCTGAAGGGAAACCAATCGATACCCTGCAAAAATCGGATTTTAAGATTTTTATAAGCGGTCAACCCCTCTCAATCGAACAATTCAAATTGGTGCACAGAACATTAAAGCCTGAGCCAAACCTGACCCGGAATCCGCGTTTGTTTCTACTGCTGTGCAATATTTTCGATCATAACCTTCAGGTTCGGAAATGCCTTGAATACATATTCGATCAAATACTCCAGGAAAATGATCGATTGATCATCGTCTTTAATACCGGAACCTATAACCTTGACCGGGTAACCGATAAACATCAGGCCGGTTTGAAAATCAACAGAATCGTGAACCGGCATGGTTCGATTTTGAACCGGACCCAGGTGATTGATATCAAAAGACTGGAGGAGTCAATCAATTACCTCCGACAAAATGCCGAAAGTATTTCAGGAAACGATGCCGAAACCGTAAGCGGGGGAAGGATTCATCAGCATTATTACATGAAATATTTTAAATCCTCATTAACCGGGTATTTAAATGCTCTTCAAATTTACATTCAAAAATATTTCTACCCTAATGTTAACCGATACCGGAAGCTGTTAGCCAAGCTGAAAAATTTTCCGGGGGAAAAATGGATCATTCATCTGTATCAAATGGGCAGGATTCCCCGGTTATCCAAAAAAAACAGATCAGCAATCACCAAAATGATTCGAAACCTCACCAGAAGGGACTGGACCGAAGCCTGGATGGATGAAATCGATTATGCCAAACAGTTGAAAAAATTGCAGGCCGATATTGATGATGCCCTGAAAATATCACCTCAATTCCCATCCGATAAAATCACGGACCTGCTCTATATTTACAACTGGACTTTCAATTCCATATTTTTAGCAGGCAGTAATAATATGAATTCAACAGATAGCGGATCCGATAACCTCGGAGAAAAAATTAAAAAAAAGTGGCAAGAAGTCAGCGAAAAAACAGGAGGCTGTTTCATTGATTCAAATAAATCCGAATCCATGCCGGTTTCACTGGAAAACGTAAACGATGCATTTTACCTGCTGTCATTTAATCCGGAAAATTTAAAACCAACTGTCAAAATCAAAATTGAACCCCGTGATCCCGGTTACCAGATTTTTTATTCCACGGCAATAACACCCGGTGTGAGTTCGAAATCCGACCGGGAGGGTATTCCTGAAATATGGAATCCCCGGATAAGGGATATCGCCTTCAAGCAAAATAAATTATCCGTCATTGTATCCAATTTGCCTCCGGAAAAAACCGAAAAATCCAGGGAAGGGGAACTCAAGGTACAGATTGAAATCGTTGATCAGCAGAACCGGATAGTTTTCAATGAGCAGAGAAACCTGCTGACAAAAAATGATACCATTGGCATTACGGTTAATATTGACTGGATAAAAAGAGGAAAGCACACTGTTATTATTGAAATAACCGATCTATTCTCCGGTAGGTCAGAGCTTAAATTTTTTCAGCTCAACTAACCCCCATTTCGTAACAATTCCCAATGAGAAATGCGGGCTAATTCTTTTTCTTCTTCGAGGGTGGAGGAGGCGGCGGAACTTTGAAATATTTTTTTACCAATTCCGGACGGTTACTCTTGGTATCCAGATAAATATGCAGGTTGAGCAGCTCAAATGAAACCGCCTGGGCAATCGATCCCAGTCCCCTTGATTTTGTCCGGGCCAAATCTTTGGATTCCCCGGTGATATCATACACAAAACTCTGCATTTGTCTGGCAATAAAATCACTTAAGATTCCCTCCCGATCATATTTGAAATCCATGATGGCCAGCTTCAATATTTCCAGAATGCGCTTGTAGCGCCTGTAAAATACCGAATCAAGGGTGTTTTCTCGTTTTGCCTTTCTCAAGCGTACCATACTCAGCTGAAGCAATTCATCCACAGTCTTATATCCGCCATCTCCGGATATGGCTGCCGCTTTAAACCCTGAAATAATGGTGTCCAGCAATATCTTTCCTGTCTTATTCGGGGGGGATGTGAGTTCGGATTGGCCGGCTGTTTCAGCAAAAACAGCTAAGGTAAATAGAAACATCATTAAAATTATAAACAATTTTTTGGTCATATTAACCCTCCTTTATGGTTTTTATTATTTCCCGTAATAATTTTGAATAATTATTCTGATGCCTCATTTCATCCAAATCCATTTTGATTTGATTTAAAAAGAGTTTCTCTCTATTCATTTGATATTGACTATCATTCGAATAATCTCTATAAACATCCAGCAGGGCAAATGCCAAAAGAGCAGTGAATTCTTCAAAATTAATACTTTCTCTTTGGATTGAATAAAGCGTTTTTTCCAGAGATATTTCAAAAATGGTATCCACATCTTCCCTTTGAATCTTTGAGGGATCATCTCCTCTCTCCTCTAGTAAAATCCTGTTTAACACAAATTCAATAGAATTTTTTTCGGTTTTCTGGTCTGTTCCCGAAGAGTTGAAAAAAAAATATAAGCCAATTCCAACTATAAGCAAACCAATCATAGAAGCATAGAGAATTTTTCTATGAATCCCTCTGGAATGTTTTTGTCTGGTTTGTTTTATTTTTATTTTTCTAAAAAGTCGATCTTCAAATGGTGAATCCTTGAAGCGCACCATCCCTTTTCTCTTTTCGTCTTTTATAAGACTTTTAATTGTCATAAATTTTTTAGCTTTATCAATTTTGTTTTTCATTGTCTTCCTCCACATTTTTTTGTATGCGGATTTTGGCTCGATTTAACCGTGAATGAACCGTACCCAGTTTTATATTGAGTATGGTGGCAATCTGCTGACAGGAACATTCCCCGTATTCTCTCAGTACAATCACCTGTTTCAACTTTTCAGGTAAATCGAGAACGGTTCTTTTTAACCGGATCTGTTCTTCTCTTAAGGCCAGATCTTTTTCCGGAGTATTTTGGCTAACATTCATTTTGTTTTGTTTCCTGGCGATCAAATCTACCAGGAATGATCTTCTAATTTTTTCTCTTCGAACATGATCCAGGCATTTGTTTTTTGCCAGGGTCAAAACCCATGCTTTTAAATTCAATCCAGTTTCGATGGTCTCAATTTTCTCCCAGACCTTTAAATAAACCTCCTGAGTTAACTCTTCAGCCTGGGGATAATCCGAGGTATAGCCCAGGCATATATAAAAAACGGTATTCTTATGTTCCAGAAGCCGAAAAAACAATTCTTCCTTGCTCTTTTCCGATTTGGGAAAGGGTGAAATCATACCATCATCCTCATATGTTTAAAACGTTTGACAGCCAGGAAACATCCCTTAAAAAAAATTTTGGGATTTTTTATTCGAGGCCACCCAAATATTGATAAAGATATAATGATGATGGATATCCCGGATCTACACTGGGATTATCATCCTCTGGAATCATGCTGAAATCCACCAAGGTCCGAAGTATTTTCCCATTTTATTCCCTTGACATTCAAAAATAAAAAATTAATTATTAATGTTATTTCGAGCGATCCTCTCTTGGTGGATTCTTTGGCCGAACAGGGGGTTTTTCTTTAATCAGACGCAAAACCTCTTCTACAGCCCGCTTTAACTGAGGATCTGTTCCTCTGGCCAGTTCAGTCGGATGATCAACCACCTCAATATCAGGATCCACCCCATGACCTTCTTTAAACCATTTTCCATCCGGATCATACATCCGGAAAGTAGGTATGGTGATACCGCCGCCATCGATCAACCGCGGGGCACCGGTAATTCCGATTAAACCGCCCCAGGTACGCATGCCGATCAGAGGTCCAAGCCCGGCTTTCCTGAAATAATCGGGAAAGGCATCACCACCCGATCCGCTCCAACCATTGATCAGCATGACTTTGGGCCCAAAGTGTCCCACCGGAGGCCACTGCCAGGTAGCGCCATCTCTAACCGCCCAGAAGGCAAGCGGTTTTCGATCCAACAATTCAATAAACCTATCCGGAATCTGTCCGCCACTGTTAAACCGTTCATCAATGATGAGGCCATCCTTATGAAACTGAGCTCTGAACTGTCTCACTAATTCATTCTGACCATCGATACCTGTGCTCCTGACATAGATGTAACCCACCTTACCAGAGGATAATTTATCTACAAATTTTCGGTTGGATTCGATCCAGTTCAGATGTCTTAAACGCATTTCCTGTCGAAGTTTAAGGGTTTTTATTACGGCCTTTTTGGCACCGCTCCAGGTCGGTTTTTCATTGAAGGTTAGCTCTACGGTATGTCCTTCCAGACCCTGGAAGGCAGCATAAGGACTTTGTTTGGATTTAAGCGGGATTCCGTTAACAGCCAAAATATAATCACCCTCCTTGATTTTTACCCCGGACTCGGATAATGGAGACCGTACCTCAGTATCCCATACTGCCCCTTTTATAATCTCTTCGACTCGATAAAATTTCTTGTCCACGGTCCAGTTGATCCCTAAATAACCGACCTTTCTGGTTGAGGCTGTTTCTATATCGCCACCACCTCGATAGGTGTGAGACGCATTCAGTTCGGCAATCATCTCGCCGATAACAAAATTCAAATCTCTCCGGGTTACCACATTTCTCAACAGGCGACTATAGTGATCACGGACTTTCGCCCAGTCCACACCATGCATATCCGCATCATAGAAATAGTCCCTGGCCAGCCGCCAAACATCGTTAAAAATCTGGTTCCATTCCTGAGCAGGATTCAGTTTAATCTCGAGACCGGCAGTAGGAACAATTTTTTCCATTTTCTGTTTCTCTTTCAACTCAAGAACCGCCAACTTCCCTTTAGCAGTAACCAGAACCTTCTTCTTATCATATGTCAGCCTATAACCGTCGATCCCGGTAATCACGGTCTGCTCCTTGCGATCCTTTATATCATAATAAACCAGGGTATTCCCTTGCTCACCCGATCCCGTTCGCGGAATTTTCATATAAACGATTTTTCCTGGTGCCGCTTCCATTAAATAATAATTCCCGGCCTTGGCAGGCAGGACTACCAGTCTGGTTTCAAAATCCTTTAGATCAATTTCAACCGGCTTTTTGGTTTCCTTTTTTTTCTTATTGTCTTTTGTCTTGTTTTTATCCTCTGGCTCTTTTTCTCCCTTTTTTTTCGCTTCATCCTTATCATTCTCCGGAGCTAAAATTGAAGGGATATCTGATCTGAGAGAAACCGCAACCACATTGGTGGTATTGGAATAAATAAAGGAATTGTCCAGATCACTATATGCTGGTTGAAAGGTTCTGTTGGAGAAAAAATATAAATACTTACCTTCAGGATCAAAGGCAGGGTGATAATCATAATAATACCCTGAGGTTACCTGATACTTTTTACTTTCGGTTGTATCATAGAGAAAAATGGCTCCATTTCTGTTTTCAATTCCTCTGCCATACGCCAGCCACCTGCTGTCTGAAGACCAGCTGACCCTGAAATACGTTAATCCGTAATGGTACATCCACAATCCCTGATCAACATCCTTCAACTTCTTTGTATTCAGATCATACAACCTGATTCTCATAGCCTGGTCAATAAATACAATCTTTTTGCTATCGGGAGAGCAATAGGGTTGATAGCCATAACCTGATTTAAATGATGTCAACCGAGTCTCTTTCTCCATGCAATCAAGAGATCGAATGGTTAACTGGTATTCCCCGGATCGATCGCTCCAGTAGGCAATCTGTTTTCCATCCGGAGACCAGGCCGGATACCTTTCAGCTATTCCGGAAGACCGGGTAATATTCTTTATCACTCCTTTCTCAGCCGGAACATCAAAAAGTTCACCCCGGGCCTCTATCAAAACCCTTTTCCCCTGGGGAGATGTCCAGATATTTGTGATCAGTTTAGAAACATTCTTGAATCTTGGTTTCATGGTAAGCATATCTGTTACAATCTGAATTTTAACCTCTTTGGTCTCTTTGGAATTCAGATCCAGAAGATACAATCTTCCACCTGCTTCAAATACCATATCACCGGACCCGATAGCCGGAAAATGAATGTCAAAATCTTTAAAACGGGTAATCTGCTCTGTTTTTTTGTTCTTTACATTGTGTTTCCAGATATTGTGGCGTGAATACGGTCCCCGATCCGATAGGAAATAGAGTTCGTCTTCATTCCACATGGGCTGGGTGTCGTTGGCCACATGATTGGTTATATTGCTGGCCTCATAGGTGGTCAGATCAAAAAGCCATATATCGGGTGCCATCCCTCCCCGGTATCTTTTCCAGGTACGAAAATCACGGGCAATAGGAATATAAGCCAGGGTTTTACCGTCCGGGGAGATCGAACCAAATTCTCCATAGGGTATTGGTAATTTCTGAGGCAAGCCACCTTTGGCATTGATAGAAAAGAACTGGTTGAATCTCGATCTTCCACTCTCCTTGTAGGAGGCATACAGAATCATATTTCCATCAGGATACCAGTCGAGAACCCGGTCGGGCATACCATGAAAAGTCAGACGCTCCGGCGTGCCCCCCATGGCCGGGATAACATAAAGATCTGTGTTACCATCATAGTTCCCGCTGAAAACAATTTTTGAGCCGTCCGGAGAAAATCGAGGAAAAGATTCTTCTCCGGGAGGCGAGCTCAACCGGGAGGCCAGGCCTCCGGCTTTGGGAACCACCCAAATGTCACCAGCATAAATAAAACATATCTGGTCATATGAAACATCCGGATACCTGAGCATCCGCGCATCAACCTGAGCATTCAAATTGAATCCTGATATCAATAAAATCGAAATGAAAACACTGGTTTTATAAATTTTCGACAACATATTGCCTCCATAATTTGCTCTCAATCATTATTAGTAATATTCTATTATATATTTTCTTTCTCATCAAGAAAAACTCATAAACAACCACAATCCACAAATGATCCTATCTGGAAAATAAAGTCAAACTCCTCTATCAGTTGTTTTAATTTTTTGATAAAGCAAGCAGAAAATGATAATTCCAGCTGTGTCAGCAATCCAATCGGCAAAAGAAGAATAGCGACCCTCTACAAAAGACTGATGCCATTCATCAGAAAAGGCAAAAATTATCCCAATGCCAAGAGCAATTAAAAAATAGTTTTTTTTCACCCAGTGGTTTTTAGAAAGATACATTCCTCTACACAAAAACCAGCCCATAATCCCAAAAATAATAAAATGCAGTATTTTGTCCATAGCATTTATTCCGATATCAGGCAGTGATATTTCCGAGAAACAGGATTGGATGGTTATTCCAATCATTATTAAAATCCACGGCAAATTTGTTTTCAAAAAATATATCATCTGGAATTTGGACTCATTATAGTATAGATCAACATATATTCAAAGCAGATTTATCATCGATTGTCAAAAAATTGACGGTGATGAATATTCTTGAGCACATGGTTATTCACCCAGATGCAAATGAAGTAGTTGAAAGAAAAGTGAGAATTGTCAAAATGCCAAGCATTGCCGTTCACAGGAAAACGGTTTTAATCAATTTTTAATAGGATTCGCCCGTCCCGGGATAAAAGGCTAATTACACTTACATTTTCTCCTGTATTGACATGGGTAACCTGGGTGCCCCGGATAAGCCTGTAAATACCCCCCAGGTTAACGTTTACCCGGTTACCCGACGGATTACAGAGGACAATACCATCATCGTAATCCCTCCTGAAAACCTGGCCGGATGCCCCCAGATCAAGGATTACATATGCATCACCTGCCGGATAACCCAAATATCCCCGGCCTTCACCCACATTGTCATACTCATCAAACCACATGAGTCCCAGGGTGCCATGGCCGTTGGTGTTGATTTCATAAGAGAAGTACCCATCCCCTAACAATGCTGTGGTGATACCGAATCGCATGCGCTGATAATTAGGTTCGAAATTGGGATCAAGAAGCGGGTTGTTTACTTCCGGATTTGGTAGATATTCCTCCAGTTCATAGGTTTCCACCGTACTAAAATTTGGGGAATAGCCTTTTTTTGACACTTCAATATAACCATCTGCTCTCAACACTCGTTGGGCCCAGTCTGTAAATACTTCCGGGACAGTATCGCTCCAATTTCCCGGGCAGCTCTCCCAAATGGAACCATTCAGCAAGTCGTTATAGGCGCCAAAGGTATTTCCAAACAGTGGTTTCCCTTGAAGCATTTCCCGGATCCCGGGCAAAAATCCGCGAATGCCCTCCTGCCACGCCGCATCAAAGGTTTGATAACCATCTTCCACCAGTCGATTGGAACAATCCGGGTCAATGGTTCGCCCATAGGCTTTCTCATATACCAGCCAGCTCTGGGAATCCTCGATTCGATCGATGAGGAAGCCGTCCCGTTGATTTGGCCAGTAATAAGGGATATAATTCCTCAGCGCCCAATCCACCCAACTCTCCGGCCCGTTACCCACATCAACCGTCGGGCATAAAGTACTCAAGTTCATCACCCAGGTTTCAGGCCAAAACTCAATGTGGGCAGCGATTCGATCTCCGGTTGAATGACTGGCAGCTTCCCTGACAAATCCACGTTCTAAGATCAAGGTTCTTTGTATATGATTAACAGCCAGAAGTCGCATGGATTCAAAGCCGCAGGCCAGGATGTCACCGGCTTCAAATAAAGGGGTTCCATTACCATCCCGGGTTTCAGCCACCTCAATGATTGTCTGGTTCTCATCTACATCGGTGACAATCGTAGACCCCACCTGGGTAAGGAACCAGAGGTCCGGAATTTGAGATACGAGAGCACTGTCATATTCCCAGGATTCCCAGCAGGTTTCCGTGACACTAATGGCTGTAAAGTGAAGTTGATCGGGGTTCAATTGTTTGAGAAGAGTCAGGGAATTTTCATCTTCCCAGTTTCCCCATCCGATATAATCGTATCGGGCAAGTTCCTGGGGGTCCTGGTTCCAGGAATCCGGCCACCACATGGACAGCCGCGGATAAGCAGGATTAAAATCTATAGGCGTGATGTCCCCATCAGAAACGTCATCACACCCCTGACCTGAAATTAAAATGGATAAAATAATCAAGCCAACCAGGGTTTTCAAACATTCTTTCATCTCAAAGAACCTTTATACTTTGGTGTTTACTTTTCAACCAATGGTAATAGTATTATAATTGAAACAGGTCTGCTTTTCAACTGAGGCGACCGGGAAACCTCTTTGTTCATCATCCGTTGGATTAACTGTGAGAAAATTATCACACCTGGATATTCCCTTTTTTACCCTGATATTAAGCAAATTCAGAGTTCTCTTATTTTTTTAATCTTGATGTGTGAGCCTTTACCTCACACTATCATAATATACCAGAAATTTGTATTTATCCCTGATTTTTGCAAAAGCTTTTGTTATCAATAGTCTTCAACCATGGCATTCAAATCCCAGAAGTTGGCAGCAGATTTGCAACCATTTTCCGGATGCTTTCTAAAGACACAGCCAGGAAGAAGATATTAATAATTGAGGATGATTCCACCATGCGTAAAGCTATTATACTTCTTTTAAAATCCAAAATGTATGATCTGACCGAAGCTCAAAACAGCCAGCAGGCTTTGCAAAAAATTTCCCGGGAAAGTTTTGACCTGATTATAACCGACCTCTTTTTAAATGGCCTGACCGGCCTGGACATTTTTAAAAGATTCAACCAAAAGATTCCAGTTCTGATTATTACTGGATTCGGGGACTCACCGCTGGCTAAAAGTGCTAAACAGGAGGCAGGAGAAGCATATATGGAAAAACCTTTTTCCCCCAGGGACTTCAGGGAAAAAGTTAAAAATATAATGGCAAAAAATGTAAAAATTTAAATTTAAGGAGAAAAAAAATGAAGAAAAAATTATTTTTTTTAACCATTTGTTTATCGTTTCTATTGCTTTTACCCGGTTCCATTAAGGCCGGAAAACTGAAATTCGGAGTCAAAATTTCCGGTGGAATGGACTACCTTTCAGTCGGAGATCCCAATACTGTCAGACAAGGATTTACCGATCACTGGAAAGATGCAGAAACCGTGTACGGCAGTATCACTACTGAAGGAGAATTTAATGCTATTAATTGGGGATTCGATTTTCAAACCGATGTGATAATTTATCTGAATAAGCGCTTTGGACTGAGCATCGGCTTTGGTTATATTAATGGTGACAGTAAAAAGAATTCCAACGAGATAATCATGAATGATACTTATTCCAAAACCTACGAAACTAAAATGAGCGCTGTCCCAATCATAATAGGAGTTTATTACTCTTTTCCCATATCTTCCAAAGTTCGATTTTTCTTAAACGGTGGGCCGGGATATTATTTTGCCAAATTTTCCGATAACTATCGTGATGAATGGAGTACTGGCTGGTCTTCTCGTAGCCAGGAGGCAAGTGCCAGTGGTATAGGATTTCAGGGAGGATTGGGATTTGAATACGACATTTCCAAAAATATTTCCCTGGTGTTCGAAGGTCAGGGGAGATATGCCAAAATCAGCGGCTTTGAAGGAGAACAAGTATGGAGTAACTATAAACCAGATGGTGGTACAACAGAAGGGGTACTTTATTATTTCGAATATTACTCAAGTTGGTTGTCGGATTGGTATCCTATAGTAAAAATACGTACAGAAGAACCAACTGGGGCCGAAGCAAGAAATGCGAGAGAAGCTGTGGTAGACTTTTCAGGTTTTCTAATCAGGATCGGTATAAAAATTAGGTTCTGATTTTTAACTAACTGCACTAAGAAAAAAACGGGGCCAAATTAAATTTGGCCCCCTACCCTTCAATTATAGATTCAATTTTTTTATTTTTCGGGATAGTTCCTCTCTGGAGATGCCGATTTCCTTGGCAGTCCGGGTAATATTATGTTGATTATTTTCAAGGGCTTTTTTTATATATGCCCTTTCAAAAGATTCAATAGCTTTGATTCTTGCCTCTTTATAACTTTTATTAAAATCCGTACTTTTTTTGATACTTAGTGGAAACTCTTCCATCACTGAAAAACTTTCCATTACATTTTTCAACTCCCGTACATTCCCCGGCCAGTCATGGGACAGCAGCATCTGAACCTGCTCTTTACTCAGTTCTCTGGTTGTTCCTTTTCTGGTATTTATTTCAGCTAAGAAGTGTTGGGCTAACATTTTGATATCATCACCTCTTTCCTTTAAATCGGGCAACTGAATCACCACCACCTGCAGGCGATAAAAAAGATCTTCACGAAATCGGCCTTCAGCTACCAATTTAGACAATTGTTGATTGGTAGAAGCAAGAATACGCGCATTCACCTTTACCGTTCTGGTTCCGCCGATACGGAAAAATTCTGAGGTTTCTAAAAAACGCAACAGTTTGGCCTGCAGGGCCAGAGGTAAATCAGCTATCTCATCCAGGAACAATGTTCCCTGGTGGGCCAGTTCGATGCGGCCCATTTTCTGGGCCTTGGCATCTGTGAAGGCTCCTTTCTCATAGCCGAATAATTCCGTTTCAAAAAGGTCCTTGGGAATAGTGGGGCAGTCAATGGGAATAAAGGAATGTGAACCTCGTTTACTTTGAACATGGATTTCCCGGGCAACAAGCTCCTTGCCAGTACCGGATTTTCCCAGG
>DAOWKX010000017.1 GCA_030639705.1 Candidatus Aminicenantota bacterium | reverse complement strand
GTTTCACCAAGATTTGACGAAGACAATCGAACCGCAAAACTCATAGCTATTGTTATTTTTGCTATAATAAATACTTTTCTCGATATTAACTTCTCTAAATAAGGGGTCGAAGCTTCGATTGATGTTAAAAACACAATTCTTCTATTTCTTTTACCCTTTGTTTAAATGTGGGATCCTTCAGCATTAATTCTTTAGTCATACTCAGGGTACTACTAACCGAACTATGCCGATTTAATAAAAAATCCTTACCAAATTGCTATAAAGTATCATTCCGAAAATACCGTGATAAATAAATAGCAACATTCCTGGGTTCATTAAAGGTTAATAATCTGATGGTTCTGAGAATATCTTTCCAGGACTTCTTCCCCGGTTCATTACCTGATACCAGGCACCCGGATATTCGATCCTTAATGGCCGGCTCATGAAAAAATCACATCAAATTACGCAATAAAAGTCAAACGAAGATTTGACCCCTTTTTTTTAAATTTATTCTACCTTGGCTTCTTTATCGATTGGGTAGGGGGGGTGGTGGGGCCAGGGCCGGGGCTCTTCCTTGATTTTTTTCAACAGGTAATTGATTCCGGTCATCAGCTGGGCATCGTATCCCCGGGCCATTTCTTCTACCTTATTGTCCACAATGATGTCAGGGGTAACCCCTTCATTCTCAATGATCCAGTTGCCGTCGTTATTGTAAATGCGGTAGTCCGGGGCGGTTAATCCGCCATTGTCGATCAGCCGGATAAACATGGATACTCCTACCAGGCCTCCCCAGGTTCGGGTTCCAATGACCGGCCCCATTTTTCGGAATTGAAAAACAGCCGGCAGTTCATCTCCACCGGAACCGGCCTGGCGGTTGGTCAGCAGGACCGTATGAGCCCGGGTGGCCAGGGCCGGACTGGTCTGGTCATGAGAATAGCGCCGGGTCCAGAAACCATGGATTTTTTTGTCCAATCGCTGGAGGAAGATATCCGGATCCAGTCCCCCTCCATTGAAACGACCATCGATAATAAGCCCTTTTTTCCGGGTCTGGCTGTAGAAGTACTTGGGAAATTCAATGCCAGAACCCATATAGGTATCGGGCAGATGAATATAGCCGATCTGGCCGTCAGAGAGTTTTTCAGCCGTCAGGCGGTTATGTTCCACCCAGTCCAGGTAGCGCAGCCGGTATTCGTTTTTCAGCGGTTTGACCACAAATTCCCGGGCACCGGTAAGAGATGGAGTTTTATTAACCAGCAGTGTAACCTGTTTGCCGGCCAGGTCCGGAAAATAACTGTAGATGTTTTTATCGCTCAGCACCTCATTGCCGTTGACCTTTAACAGGTAATCCCCTTCGCTTATATGAACTCCGGGCCGGGCCAGTGGAGGAAGGACTTCCCGTGACCAGTCCGGAACCCGGTAGATTTTTTTGAAACGATAGCGGTTGTTAGCGGTATCGATTTTCCAGTCTGCTCCTAACAATCCCACACTCACCCGATCGGCCCGGCGTTGACGATCGCCCCCGTATACATAAGTATGGGAGGTATTCAGCTCGCCGATCAATTCACCGACAATAAAACGGATGTCCTGGCGGCAGCAGGCAAATGGAAGCAACTGACCGTATTTTTCTTTCATTTTATTCCAGTCTATACCGTGCATGTTGGGTTCATAATAAAAATCCCGCTCCATGCGCCATACCTCATTGAATATCTGTCGCCATTCTTTTTGCGGATCCAGGAACATTTTTAAATCAGCTAATTTCAGGGCTTCTCCCTTTGAATTTTCGGCTGTGGGTTTAATGATTCCTACTTCTTTTTTCTTTTGATAAACAATCCAGTTGCCATCAAAAGACAATTTGTAGGCATCAATTCCTTTGATGATTTCCTTTTTCTTTCTCTCCTTAAAGGAAAAACAGCAGAGATTCCGCGGTCCCAGCGCCCGGAATTCGAAACGGTTATAATCACCGCTGTCAGAGTTCAGGAAAAAAACGGCTGATTCATTTATTGATAGATTCCGGTAGTTGGCGGCCGGGAGCGGCAATGGCTGGATTCGTTCAGCAATTCCCTGAAAGTCGATTTCAGTCCTTTTACTTTTCTTTTTATCTTTGCTGCTTTTTTTGGTTTTAGCTCCGGATTCTTCTTCATCACTTTTAAAAGGCAGTAAAGGTTTTCCCTCCTTTCTGAGGGTCAGGGCATAAACCCCGGCCACATTTTTGTAAACCATTTCCCATTCAAAATCACATAAAGTAGGATTGAAACGCCGGTTGGAGATGAAAATCAAGTGTTCACCATCCTGGGAAAATACTGGATTGAAATCGTTGAATATTCCATGGGAAACACAATGGATTTTCCCGGTTTCCAAAGAATAAATATAGATTTTATAGACCTGATCCTTATCCATTTTTGAGTAGCCAATATACCGGCTGTCCGGTGACCAGGTAAAATCGTAGATGGGCTTCAGATCCAGGGATACATCCACATTTTCATATTCTGCCCGGTCAACTTCGGTTATTTTTTTAGTTTTCAGATCGAGATAAAAACAGCGCAGGGTTTGATCGGCAAAGGCAATCTTCTGGCTGTCCGGTGACCAGCGCAGGGTGTGCCGGTATCCATTTTGATGGCGGGTCAGGGGATAGGCCTTTTTTTTGCCCCGGGGGTCGATGATATATATTTCATATTCACCGCTTTTATCTGATAGAAAGGCGATTGATTTTCCATCCGGAGACCAGGCACCATCTTTGTCATGGGAACCCGAATCCTGGGTCAGGTTTCGGGTGGGGCCGTCTTTCCGGGGCAAGCTGAAAATTTCACCTCTGGCGGTGATGAGTGCCCGCTTACCCGTGGGGGAAATGTCAAAACCAGTAATGAAACCATCCACTTTTTTCAGATAGGGCCTCATTTCAGGTGCATCGGATTTGATCTGGATGTTTACCCGGTTGGTTTTCCCGATTGTGGTATCCAGCACCCAAAGGGTTCCACCCAGTTCATAGACGATCAGGGCTCCCCCCATGCTGGGCCGGCGGACATCATATTTTTTGTGGGAGGTGACCTGTTTGATTTGTCCTGAGGCTGTATGAAAGGCAAAAACATTCAATACGCCATCCCGATCCGAGGTAAAGTAAATCATATCTCCGATCCACATGGGAGTCCGGTCAGTCCCCCTGAAATTTGAAATGTTTTTTTCGGTCCTGGTTTTGAAGTCAAATAGATAAATCTCCTGGGCCAGCCCCCCCTGGTATCGCTTCCAGGTGCGGTGCTCCCGGGCCCCTTTGTTATAGGCCATGCGGTTACCGTCCGGAGAAAAACTTCCGAAAGCTGCTTCATGAAGTATCAATTTCTCCAGGCCCGAGCCATCCGGTGAAATTAAAAACAAACGGGAAAATCGGCTATGGCTGTGTCGGGTGGAGCTGAATATGATTTTATTTTTGAGCCGGTGCCAACCCACCACCTGGTCATATCCGGGGTGAAAGGTAACCCTTTGGATTTTCCCTCCGTCGCTGTTCATCACATATACGTCCGGATTGCCGTCATAATCTCCGGTAAATGCTATCATCTTTCCATCCGGGGAAAATTTGGGGAAACGTTCCTCACCGTCATGGATGGTCAGACGTATTGCCACTCCGCCATCAATTCCGACCTTCCAGATGTCCTCGCCATGGACAAAGACGATGGTGTTCTCATGTATATCGGGAAATCTCATTAAAGGCCGCTGGTCCCGAACCGGTTCTCCGCTTACCGAACCAACTGCCATGAAAATCAAGACTGTGAAACCCAAGACCATTCCGGCCAGGGATGAAAATAATTTTTTTTGATAACTCATCATGATCCTCCTGGGTTCATTTCAAAAAATTCTGGTGAAGGTAGAATTTTATATCATTCAGACCCGCTCCGCAATAAAAATATTTTTTTCATATAATAAGTTTTAACATATGCGGTGGGTGCAAACGTGCAAATAGGCCTTTTTTTCTTTTAACAAAATTTCCAGGTATCAATGTGCCGACCCAACTCCTTTTAAATTGGAGAATCAATACTTTGAATCCCTTTTTTTGTTATTTTTGCAGACGTTTTATATTTTCTTTGCACTTGAGAAAGTACTCATGGCTCTTTTTTGATTTTTCGGCATATTCGATCTTTAATTTTATGTTCGGAGGGATGTCCTTATCACCTTCTGCAGCTCCCTTAACTGTGTCATAATATTGAGTTTGTTTCCCTTTTTTCGCTGCTGCAAGGTCAGCTGTAGCCGCAACAAAGCTTAAAAGACCTGATAATATTGACTTCTTTTTTCCTTTCCCGTACTCATCAGATAATTTTTTGAGTTCTGGTGTTGCTTTTTCAAAATTTTTTGCAGCTTCCAGGTAATGTTCCAATGCCTTTGCTTTGTATCCTTCTGCTTCTTTTTTTTTAGCAGCAAAAAAATGAATTTTTCCTCTGCCAAAACGACTACCACACCTGTACAAAACACTCTTTTGTATCTTTGCCCCTTTTTCAAGAAGAAAAATACCAATATCATCTTGATCGTTTGCAAAGGCAATACAGAGAGCAGTGCCAGGCCCCATGCTCTTCTTATTAATATCAATACCCTTATCTAATAACATTTTTACCATATCAAGATGCCCTCCTCTTGCCGCCAACATTAGATTTGTCCAGCCATCTTTATTCTTACGATGAATATCAGCTCCATTTTCTATTAAAAATTCTGCAATTTTCATATGGCCATAGCGTGATGCATTCATCAGGGCTGTCCACTTTGTTATATCCTTGATTTTTATATTTGCTCCCTTTTCTATCAGTAATTTAGCAATATCCAGATACCCTCTATAAGCGGCACACATAAGGGGGGTATAGATTTCTTTTGACGCTGTGTTAACCTTAGCTCCACTATCTATAAGCAACCGGACAATATCTCTATTCCCTTCGGAGACTGCAACAAGTAACGGTGCCCAGCCCTCACCATTTCTTTTATTAATTTTTGCACCCCTTTCTATCAACAGTTTTGCTACAGCAGGCTGATTATGATAAGCAGCATTCCATAGAGCGGTCCATCCCATATTTCCAGCATTGATCTTTGCTCCTGCGTCCAAAAGGGTTTTAGCCACTTCCAATCTTCCTTTTATCGTTGCCCTAATAAGCGGTGTGTGACCCGAGTTATTCTTCGCATTGATATTAGCGCCGGCATTTAAAAGAGCCTTTACTATCTCCAGCTGCCCTTTCCATGCTGCTAAGGTCAAAGGAGTATCACCTGTCGCACTCTTTACATTGATTCCCCTGTTTTCTGAGATCAATTTTTTAGCTAATTCCAAATTTCCATCCATAATAGCTTGATGTAACTCCAATGTAGTTTCCCCATGAGCCATTCCTGCCAATGATAAAAATAATACACACAAAACAATTAAACCTGTAAATAAAAATAATTTTTCTTTCTTCATTTTCACTTTCCTTCTTAAATTTTTAAATTATAATTTTTTATTATTTCAATATATATTTTATAATAATATAAAAATTACTACAATAATAGAAAAATTCAGTAACCTTTCGCATCATACTGTAACAACTTGGGGTCAGGCCTACACATTTGACAACATCTTAGGTTGGAAAAAGCTCTAGGATCTGCTAATTCGGGGGACACCATACTTAATTTTTCAATTATTGCTTTTCCAGGGACCATGTAAGAGAATAATTAAGTATGATTTCCCTATAATTTGTGTCCCTATAATTTGCATGCCCTCCATTTACGTTCCTTCACAACATCTCCTTGCATTTTCAATTAATTATCGTTCAAATTCCATTAATTAGGGAATTATGAGAATATTATTAACAAAAATTGGGAAACTACTGAAATGATTTTCATTTTAAAAGTATATAAATTTTTTCGAATCATTTTACCCTACATTTTGTTGAAAATAATGGTTTTGTAGGGTAAAATCTATCATGTTTTACATCATGTTAATTTTTAAATAAAGGATCCTTAAGAAAATATTTATATTAACTTTTTGAATATTCTATTAAAAGAATTGATAAATCGTTATTCGGTTTTGGCCTGTTTGTCCACCATAGAGGTTTGGATGGATTCCCCGGAAAAAAGGCAGATTAGAGTTGCATTAAATGGCAGTTTCATTTAAAATACCCTTGGGGTTCATCTCCAAGATAGGCTGCTTTGATATTAATACCGGGTGAAATATTCGAGAGTTGAGAATGTAAAATGACCAAAAAACTATCAAAACACTATGATTTTTCTAGAGCCCAGGAAATTGTTTATAAGAGCTGGCTGGATAATGGTAGCATGTCTGCCCTACCGGATGAAAGAAAGAATCGATATGTGATTATGATGCCCCTTCCCAACGTCACCGGTGCTCTGCACATGGGCCATGCCATGGATAATATCATGCAGGATCTGTTTATCCGCTGGCACCGGATGTTAGGTGATAATACCCTGTGGATGCCCGGAGCCGATCATGCGGGAATTGCCACCCAGGCTGTTGTGGAAAAACGGTTATTCGAACTCGAAGGTAAAACCCGCCATGATATTGGACGCCAGGGTTTGATCGAAAGAATCCGGGCTTGGAAAGACCAGTACTTGACCCGGATCATCAGTCAGCAACAGGGGATGGGCTGTTCCTGCGACTGGAAATTACATCGCTTCACCATGGATGAGGTCTGTACCCGGGCAGTGCGGGAGGCATTCTTCCGGTTTTTCAAGGATGGGCTGGTTTTTCGGGGAAATCGGCTGGTGAACTGGGATTGTCATTTACAGACTGCAATTTCCGATGATGAAATTGTACATGAAAAGATCAAGGGACATTTCTGGCATGTTCGTTATCCAGTGGTTGATCCGGAATCCAATGAGCCGGATTATGTTACCGTTGCCACCACCCGGCCGGAAACCATGTTAGGTGATACGGCGGTTGCAATACATCCGGATCCCGAAGGGGCCTTGAATGAGGCCGTAAAGGAGATCGAGGGGAAGCTAAAATTGGCTTCCAAAAAAGACCGGCCGGAAATCGAGTCGGAACTGGAGCAAATAAAAAAGCGTTTTGAAACCCACCTGCCCCGGTTATTGAAATTAGTGGAAATGACCAGACAAAAACGGATGGTGGTTCTGCCGCTGTTGGAGCGCAAAATTCCCCTGATACTGGATGAATGGGCCAAACCGGAATTAGGGTCCGGGTGTGTGAAGATAACCCCTGCCCATGATGCTAATGATTATGAGGTATGGCTCAAACACCGCCAGGAGATCGACATTATCAATCTTCTCAACCCGGATGGAACCTACAATGAAAATGCCGGACCCTATGCGGGTCTGGATCGGTTTGAAGTCCGTAAAAGGGTGCTAACGGATCTGGAATCCCGGGGTTTAATGGAGAATGTCGAAGATCGGGAAATTGAAATCGGTCACTCTGATCGATCAAAAACACCGATTGAACTGTATTTATCAAAACAGTGGTTCATTAAAATGGGAGATGTTGAAGGGGGAATTCTGTTTGGGGCCGGCACCAAAAAGCAATTCAGTGCCCCCGGACTGGCACAGGCTGCCATTGATGCGGTGAACCCGGAATGGAAATCACCCGGTGGTCGCCACCTGATCTTTCACCCGGATCCGGAGCGATATGCCAGTACCTATAAAAACTGGCTGGCAGAAAAAAGGGACTGGTGTATCAGCCGGCAGCTATGGTGGGGTCATCAAATCCCCATCTGGCATGGTTTGGTCAAACGGGAACAGCTCAACGATATTCAATCCCTGGTGTTGAATTCCGAAGGGGAAAGACTCTGGAGCTGGATCACCGATGAAGAGGGTAATCTGGTGAATCCAGCTGAAGTTTCAGGATCAGGGCCCTTTAATTTGTTAGTGTGTATTCGAAACAAAGAGGAAGAAAAAAAAATCATTCCGACCCTGGAACCAGCCGGATTGAAACGGGACCCGGATGTTCTGGATACCTGGTTTTCCAGTGCATTATGGCCGTTCAGTACTCTGGGCTGGCCGGATCCGGAGAGTGCCGATGTTGGCAAAGGCCGGCGGTTTCTTGGAAGTCAGTCGGGTCATCCGCATTATCTTGACTATTATTATCCCGGTTCCTGCCTGGTAACCGATCGTGGAATTATCACCCTCTGGGTGGCCCGCATGTTGATCATGGGACTGTATCTGCAGGGGGATGTTCCCTTTACCGATTGTTTTATCCATGCCACCATTCAGGATGGCAAGGGTGAGCGGATGAGTAAAAGTAAAGGCAATGGCATTGATCCCAATGATATGGTTGCAGAGTACGGTGCGGATGCCATGCGTTATGTACTCTGCGATATGCAGACCGGTACTCAGGATATCCGGCTCCCGGTCCAGGCGATTTCTCCCTACACCGGAGAAAGGGTGGATTTGGCCACTGCCAAACATGGCCGTACCATTTTCACCTACATCTGTCCCCGGACAGGTAAAGAGTTTGATGTATTAGGTACTATCAAGGAACTGCCAAAAGCCAAAGTAACTTCTGACCGTTTTGATGCGGGCCGGGCCTTTTGCACCAAATTATGGAACGCCACCCGTTTTGCCCTGATCAATCTCGGTCAATATGAATATAAACCCATCCTTCTGATTGATCTTGAATCAGAGGACCGATGGATACTGTCCAGATTATCTCGGGCCATTGAAGCGGTGACCCGACAGCTCAAGCAGTACAATCCCTCGGCTGCCATTGGGGCGGCGCGTAATTTTTTCTGGTCAGAGTTGTGCGACTGGTACCTGGAATTTATTAAACCGCGTTTAAAGGATCAGCATAAGGCTTTTGTGGCACGAACTGTACTTGCTTTTGCCATTGATCTGGTCCTCCGTCTTTTTCATCCTTTTGTTCCTTTTATTACCGAATCCCTTTGGGAGATGCTGAATGAGCAAGCACCGGTACGGGGACTCGAAGAAGAACTGACCCATACCGGGGTGTTAATCTCTTCTCCCTGGCCCGACTCCTTCAAGCGATTCCAAAGCAAAAATATAGAAGGTGAATTTGATCTGATTCAACAGGTTATTCGTTCGATTCGCAATCTACGGGTACGGTATCAGGTTCCCCCGGCAACAAAGCTGGAAGCAGTCATTAAGGCCAGAGGAGAACTGGTTGAACGGTTTGGGCATTCGAATCATATCCTAAAGAATATGGCAAACCTGAATAAACTAACGGTAGGTGAAGACGTAAAGCGACCGGCTTTAGCCGCATTACAGGTGGAAGGGGATATGGAGATTTATTTGAAGGGTGTTTTGAATCCCGAAAAAGAAAAGGAAAAATTGATGAAACAGAAAGAGCAACTGAATCGAAACCTGGAGAGTATCAAAAAGAAACTGTCAAATCAAAAATTTATTCACAAAGCTCCTCGCCAGGTGGTAGCCCAGGAGAAGAAAAGGCTGGAAGATCTTCAAACCCAGCTGGAATTGGTAAACCGAAACCTGAAGGTCTTTTCTTAAAACAGGAGATTCCCGGTCCTGTTCTAAATTTTATCTGAAAGGCACTCCGTCTTTTGTCTATAGTGGTAAAAAAATGATAAGAAGGCTAAGAGATAGATAAGTGCACTCACCCAGAGAACACCAGAAAACCCATAAGAAAGAGCTATCATCATGGCCAAAATGGGTCCCATTATCGAAAAACAGCCATTAATGGCCCAGGCCCAGGGTATAAAATCCCGTTGATGTTCACCCAGGTATTTCATTCCCGAGGGAAATGGAATGCCTAAAAAAAATCCCATAGGTAGTATGGTCACGAATATCAATGGCAATTTGATTGTCAAGGGAAGGGAGATAATGGTATTTGTGATAAGGGGTAATAAAAAAATATAAAGGATTATGAGAACCGGGATGGCCAGAATGATAAAGGGTCTCTGTAGATATTTAAATCTGGTACTGAAAAAACCACCCATGCCTGCGCCGATTAAGACCGATGCTAAAACTGCTGACACCGCATATAGAGGGCTTTTTAAAATGAGAATCAGCTTCTGTATAAACACGATTTCCACAAACATAAATCCAAGTCCCAGCAGGGCAAAATAAAGAAAGATTGCTTTTTTATTCCGGTAAAGGCTGTGTTTTGCTTTCTCTTTCCTCTTAAGCAGGGATGGCAATATGATCAAGATGATACTGAAAAATATGACCTGGATAAAGATGAAGGGAAGAATGGTTCCTTCTTTAAGGAAGAAGTCCCATTTTTTACCCATAAGTTGATATATTTTTTTGATGTTTCTGAATTTGAGGAAATAGTGAAAAAAAGGTTTATCATCATATACCGGTGAGATATCAAAGATATAATTATTAACAAAATTTTCTGATTTTATAGGGGTGAGGAGTTCGTTGAATCCGTTAAAATAAATATTGTCCGGAGATTTGATAAAG
>DAOWKX010000007.1 GCA_030639705.1 Candidatus Aminicenantota bacterium | reverse complement strand
TTCCAAATCTCATATATCCCTGATATTGCTTTAATCCCTTGGTTTCTTCTCTGCCTAAATGCACAACCACCCGCTCAACTTCTCTGGTATTTAGCTTAAAAACACCATCTCCCACATCAGGGTAAATGAATTCTACATCTCCACCACTTAATCTTAATCCCCGGGTCACCCGTAGGGGCTCCGGGTCCTCAACATAACTCTCTAACTCCGCCATGGTAGCTATGGTTGATGTTCTATCCCTATTGCTTCCTGTTAATCCAGCCTGGCTAACACCACTACTGCCGGTCGCACCGGTATTGATAATACTAAAAAACCGCGAACCGATTCCGGATACATGAGAGGCATCATCCGTCACATGCCAGCTGATGGTATGTACTCCATTCTCGTAAGCCGTGGTGTCAATATAAAAATGACCACCGGCTCCGGAACTATTATTATAACCGGGATATTTCTCTTCGACATCGGACCGATAATCACCATAGCTGGCATTACCCTTCACCACACTATCAATCAATACATCAACCGATGATGTCCCGTTCACAATGGTATTAGGAAGAGGTGTTAAGGCCCAGCCATGATTTTCAAAAGCAATGCCACTGGCTTCCCCTCCCTGTTTGGGGATATCAATGGCACCAAAGGGCATGACTGAACTGGCATTATCTACATTAATCGTTTTGGTACCTAAATCTACTTCGTGTCCATCTTTATCATAGGCTACTGCATGTAATACATATGTACCATTTCCTCCAGCTGGCAAGGCATTGGTCAATAATTGATAACCCCAGCCTGCCCGATAACATAAGGGATAAGTTGAATGTATGGCTTCCACATCCGGCCGTGCTCCATCTACAAACACAGCATATCCTATAAATACCAATCCATCTGAGCCTATTGCTTCAGGCGGATCCGATGCCACCGGCTCTCTCTTTACCAGTACATCCTCAACCTCTATATCATCCAAAGCCCAGCCGGTTACCGGAATACTACCGAAAACATCTGAATTATTAACCGGAGAATCCAAACTACCAAAGGGAGGAGCTGTGCCATCCGGATTGTAGACATTTAAGGTTATTTGCATGGTTTGAGGTGAGTTTGCTGCATTGGGGTCAGATACAGTGACAGTGGCAGTGTATGTGCCAGTGGATAGACCTGTGGGATCTATGGTGCAGGTTACTTTACCTGATTCTGTCCCTGAGGTGGGTGAACAGGTCAACCAGCTCATATCGTCTGATACTGTCCAGTTAAGAATCCCGATCCCTGAATTTGATATCAGAAATGACTGGGATTTGGTTGTGACGGTGCTGTTTGTGCCATAATACAGTGAATCCATACTCAGATTTATTAACGGAGTCGTTGCAGGTTCAATGATTGTAAATACCGCATCGCTTGTATCTGAAGGTGTCCCGTCAGAGGCATCGGATATTCTCACCAGACAATTGGACGATGGCGGTGTGTACGCAGGAATGGTATCGGTATAGCTACCAGTATTGGGCACCGAATCAAAAAGCATGGTCCAGTTTTCCCCGTTATCCGGTGAAAACTCAATTTTAACATTGGATATGGTTCCGGTATAAGTCCAGGTTAAGGTCACGGAAGAACCGGCAGTAATAATCTCTCCGCCATTGGGATAGGTTACCGTTATGCTAGCGGCAGTACCGGACGGGACAATTTCAAATATTCCGGAATCATCTACAACTGTGCCCTGTTTTATCCTAACAAAATAGAATCCTGTGGGAATATCCGTCGGAATCGTATAATCATAAGGAGAACCATTATAGGGAACATTCTCATCAATAATATACCCACCCGAATCGTCGGATTTACGAAGGGAAATCTCAACTTCTCCCGTCATGCTCTCAGTTGTCCAGGATATGGGTATGGTATCTCCTATGCCAAACTCCTCGCCACCCAGGGGATACAGGATAGAAATCGATGGGGGCGAAATCCCGACTGTGGTTAATATCAATTCTCCTGTGTTACTTCGCCAGACCAGATAGAGGCCATTATTAGTTAGGGTAACTACAGATCTACTGGCGTGGTCAATTCTTGCATTATTATCTATAAGCGTTCGTGTCCATGAGCCGCTCTCTAGTTGTGACAAGTATACTTTGGAAACATTGCAGCTTGTGTCCAGCTCAGCCCAGGTGACAGCCACATAACCGCTATCGCTGGCAGCCACAGCTGGCCAGGGATCATATTCGTATGGTGGGCCACAGACTGGAAAGGACCCTTCATTTAGACCTGTGGTGGCTCCAAAAACACCGCCCGGTGGTTTTACTGAATAATCTATGGTCCTGGTGCCGAATGAAGTAAAAGCATGATGTACAGTGCCATCACCGGTAACAAAACTATCTCCCATACAATTGGTGTGCGCTCCCGGTGCTGTGGGAATGGTATAATGAATGCCACTGGCCAAATTGCCACCACTGGCAACATATCTGTATTGTCCCAGCTGACGATATGCTTTCCAGGTAGCATGAATACCACCGTTTGAGTCGGTAAACATAGAACAGTGTCTCCATTCCGCCGTTTCAGGTACCAGGAGTACCCAAGACCAGCTTCCTCCGACAGGTTTTCTACCGTAGACTATTCCATTACCACCTAGCCAACGCTGGACGACAATATGCACAACACCTGTAGAATCCACTCCCACGGCGGGAAAAGCGACTTTTCGAGTGGTATGTGTCAAGGCAATTCCACCATGCCAGGTTCCGCTGCTATCCCTCCAGTAATGATATAAATCATATTTACTGTTAGAGACCCAAGTGAGATGGACCGAAGAACCGTCAGGTTGAACAGAAATTCGTGGCTGTGCCAAGAAAGTAAAGATGCTCAATCCAGAGCCGATCAATTGTTGTCCTTCTACTATATTATTTTCTATACGACCATAATAAAGATTGCTTCCATCTAGCCAGACCAGGTGGACACCTCCGTTGTTATCCCGCCCGATGTCGTAAGCAGTACCATTAATTCCCAGGTTGTATATAGTTTGAGTAAATACTAAAATTGGAAATAAAACAATTAAAACTATTATGATTTGCAAAATTTTAAACATCTAAGCCTCCATATTTTAGGTTTTGACTTTAATGTTAACATTAAAATTAAAAATTTCATTGATATTTCAAAATATATATAAGCAACATTCATTCCAAACCACAAAAACTATATAATAAGCACTTTAACAAGAATAATTTTATATTAATATTGAATTTTTGTCAAAAAAAACAACAAAAATTGTCAACAATATCGATCTTTTCAAAATAAACTCTGTTGAGTTTTTTGGGTAATGTTATAGTTTACAATCGATTATAAAAAATGTTGAATTTGCTGGTTTTAGGTCAATTAATCATCATCTTCTTCTTCATCAACTTTCGTCACCTTTAAGACTGGATTTAATTTATATTTTGGATTGTTCTTGTTTCCAGTGACTTTTAGCGATGCCTTAGGATCAACTTCGATGGTAACTTCTGTTGTACCATCCTCGTAAACAATAAAAGGCACATTGACTTTGATTTTACCACTGGGAACTTCAGCTTCATAGACCCCGCTTTCAGTGGTTACCTGGGCTCCGGTTACGGCAAACCTGAATTTATTATAATTTCCAGCCGCTATTTCAGTCTCAGATATTATTTCAGCCCAGGAAGTAGCATCAAGCACCATCAAATCAAAAGTGCCATCAGTTATTGGAAGTGAAATCCAGCCTGCATCAGAATCAGAAGTTCGATGCACCTCGAGATTTTCAATAGTAACCACAAGGCTAATTACATCTTCTTTTTTAGACTGAGATGCGATCATCGCAGTGTTTGACGCACTGTCAGCAGTTATATAGAACTTGAAAGTACCTGTCTTGGTGCCTAACTCAACATAGTCTTCATTTTCCTGTAATTCTGAGCTTTTTTTGCAACTGTTAATCAAAAAAATCATCATAAAAATTAAAATGCTTAAATACAATATTTTTTTCATAAAATTCTCCTTTTCGAGTTTCCAAAATATAAAGGCATTTTTCATGCCAATTTATTTTGGTTTGCTTCTTAATTTTTAATTTTAGCATAAAATTCATTATTAACAAACTTCTCATAAAATTTTATTTTTTGGGATTTTTATTTTTTTGAAAAAAAATTAAAGAATTGACAATATTCCGAGTTTACAATTTGTTAAGTTGTAAAGGAAACTAAGTTCACCTAAACAGGTAAATCAGGAATCCGCTGATTATAAGCAAGTTTCGGATAGAAAATCCTGATTTCAACCCATATTGACAAAAGGTATCAGGTTGTTTACAATTTGTTCATGCTTTATCTTTTATATTTAAGAAGTGGCTTCATTAAGAAATTTCCCTTAACCAAAAAAACAATAATTATCGGAAGATCATCCAAAAACGACCTAAGTATTAATGAATCTTTCATTTCCCAAAAACACGCCAAAATAAATGTTTTCAAAAAACATATTATTGTTGAGGATTTAGGCTCAACCAACGGTATTTTCATCGAAACAACCAAAATCCACAAAGCAAAGATAGAAATAAATCAATACTTTCGTATTGGCTATTTAAACATATTTTTAAAAGAAGGAAATGTTCAAGATTTTGTTATATCAAAAAAAGTCCAACCAGTTTTAAATAGGATCTCCAAAATGTTTACCGTTAAAGGAGATAAAACTCAAGAAGCTATTAAGCTTTTATACTCTGAACCTCTGATAGAAATGCTCCAAATTGGTTTCAAACTGGAGGAATTTGTTGATATATTTAGATTTGCTAAAAAGGTATTCGATCGGGCATTGGGAAAGGGCAGTCTTATTTTAATTACCAGAGAAAACAATAATAATATCATTGAATCAAAATGGAATTATAAAAAAGAATATTATCCTTTAATATTGGAAATATTACAACTGGAAAATATTTTTCAAAAAACCCGTATAAATGAAAAAATATTAGATGCTTTTTATTTTTGTTCTTTTCCCTTTATTTCAAGTGTTCGATGTATGCTCTTTATTTATTTACTAGAAACAGAAGAATCTATTCCTCAAAAAACCATTAAATTTCTAAAAGATTTATCGGTTGAAATTTCTATAATCGATTCTTTAATAGAACAGAACAAGAAAATTATTCAAAAAGAAAAAGCTGAAATTCCAGAAATTATCACTAATAATCCCATCATGTTAAATTTTTTATCAAAATGTAAAAGAATTGCTAATAGTGACCTGTTTGTGATAATTGAAGGTGAGACCGGAACCGGGAAGGAATTGGTTGCTAAATTTATTCACTTTAATTCCAAAAGAAATTCAGGTAATTTTGTTGCTTTAAATTGCGCCGCCATTCCCGAAAATCTCATGGAAAATGAATTATTTGGCCATGAAAAAGGAGCTTTCACAGATGCTAAGAATCAAAGAAAGGGAAAATTGGATCTGTCCTCAGGAGGTACATTTGTTCTAGATGAAATTGGCAATATGCCTTTAAGCCTACAAAAAAAGTTACTACGAGCCATTCAAGAAGAACAATTTTATCGTATTGGAGGAAATTTGCCCATAAAAGTAGATTTAAGAATTATCTGCTTAACCCACACAAACATTTTAGAGTTATTGAAAAAGGAGATTTTCAGAGAAGATTTATACTATCGGTTAAACCATGTTACTTTAAAAATACTGCCCTTGAGAGAAAGAAAAGAAGATATTGCTCCCCTGATCAACCACTTTGTTAAAATCTTTTCCAAAGAAAATCAAATCACCATTAAAGGTTTTTCTAAGGAAGCAATAAAAGCTATGGAAATGTATGATTGGCCAGGTAATGTTCGAGAACTTCAAAATGAAATTAAAAAAATCATTTCCCTATCAGATGATGATGACATCATTGACTTATCTAGGTTAAAGGATGAAATTATTCATTTTTATAACCAACGTAAAAAACCTTCAGAAAAATTTAATGAAACTGAAAAAGAGATAATGCTTAATTTACTGAAAAAGCATAGATGGAATAAAACCCTGGTTTCAAGAGAAATGAAGATAAGTCGAACCGCCCTTTATCAGAAATTAAATAAATTCAATATAAAATAATTTACTTTAATTCTTTCAATAGAACGACTAAAAAATCCCATACCTTTCCGATGGTACCGATATGAATTTTCTCATCGGGTGAATGGGGATATTTTAAAGTGGGGCCAATGGAGATCATGTCCATTCCCGGATTCTTTTCACCGATGATACCACATTCCAGACCGGCATGGATAACCTCTACCACCGGCTTTTTATTAAACGTTTTTTCATACAGTTCTGTACTCATTTTAAGAAGTGGTGAATCCATATTGGGTTGCCAGGGCGGATAACCATCTCCACTTTGAGCAGACCCTCCGGCAATACGGACAACGGATTCGATCCGTTCGGTGAGTGCCTCCAGACGGGAAACAATTGAACTCCTCTGGCTGGTAAGAATCTTCAAGGTGTTTTCTTCTATTTTGATATTGGCAAAATTATTCGAGGTTTCAACCAGATTCTCAATATCCACGGACATGGCGTCAACACCGTGGGGAACAGCTAAAATCAATTCGACTATTTTTTGAGTCTCTTCTGATGACAGTGCCTGGCCATGATCGTTCTCTTTATCTTCTTGGAGGCTTAATTGAATATCCGGATCAGTATTGTTGAACTCAACTTTCAGTGTGTTTTCAAATTGATTTATCAATTCCGTCACTCTCTGGATACCATCCCTGGGAATGTAAAGATGGGCTTCCGCATCTCTGGGAATGGCATTGTGAGCACTGCCTCCTTTGATATCAATCAGTTTAATATCAACTTCCTTTTTTATACTAAAAAGGGTTCTGCCTAAAATTTTAATGGCATTGGCCTTTTCTGCATTGATGTCAATTCCTGAATGCCCTCCCTTCATTCCGCCGGCTTTCAGCTTATAAGGAATAAAATCTGCAGATACTTCTTCAAAATGAAGAGGGAGTGACAAATAGGTATTCATACCGCCGGCACAGCCAACCGTAAAATAACCTTCATCTTCCGAATCGACATTGATTAAAATTTTTCCTTCAATAAATCCCGGTTCCAGAGCATTGACACCGGTCAGTCCGGTTTCTTCATCCACAGTAAATAGAAATTCAAGCGGAGGGTGGGCAAGCTCTTTATCCAATGCCAACACAATTGCCATGGCAATGGCAATACCATTATCTGCTCCCAAAGTGGTTTTATCTGCGGTCAGCCAATCTCCATCATAAATAAGTTTAATCGGATCTTTACTGAAATCGTGAGTGGAATCCGGCGTCTTTTCACAAACCATATCAACATGCCCCTGAATGACAACAACCGGAGAATTTTCATACCCCGAAGAAGCAGGTATCTTAATCAAAATATTTCCGGTATTGTCCATTTTTGTATCAAAGCCATTCTCCTGAGCCCAGTTCATCAACCACTGGCATATTTTTTCTTCATGTTTTGAGCATCGGGGAATCTTGGTGACTTCCTCAAACCATTTCAAAATGTCTTTTGTTTTTTCGTGTTTACCATTCATACTATACTCCTTTTTATACCCCGGAACATTTTATATTTCCAAAGGGAAAACCTCATTGCCGGAAAAATCTTTTCAATGCAATTAAAAACGAAATGAAAGCATTTGCTTTATTTAATATTATACGAATGACAAATGCTTTTATGTATCATAAAAAAAAATAATTGTCAAGAAAAATCACTGCCTTCTATAATGGTCTCGGAAAATCGGACCGAAAAGTTTGAGAATTAAGGTGCACTTCTCTAAAATATAAAGGAGGAGTTAAAAATGTCGATACGTAAAAAGCATGATGACGTATTCAAAGCAAGAGTAGCCCTTGAGGCCATCAAAGGAGAGATAACAATATCCGAGTTAGCCTCAAAATATGAAGTGCATCCGAACCAGATCAGGCAATGGAGAAAGCATTTACTGGAAAATGCAGAGAGTGTATTTACAAAGAAGAAGGATCCCCGGTTAGATGAGTTGGAGAAACTGCAAGAGGAACTGTACAAGAAGGTTGGCAAACAGGATGTGATCATAGATTTTTTAAAAAAAAAGCTCGGTCAAATAGGCCAGTTGTAAGGAAGGACTTTGTGGAAAAGGATAATATGAATTTGAGCATAAGAAAGCAGTGTAAGATACTTGATATATCCCGATCCGGATATTACTATAGGTCCGCCGGTATGAGTGATAGTGATAAATCGGTTCTTGATGAGATGGATAGGATATATACCAAATGGCCATATTATGGAACCCGGCGGATGAGTAAAGAGTTAGAACGTCGGGGTTTTAAAGCAGGCAGAAGGAGAGTACGCCGTTTGATGAGGATTTTGGGAGTTGAAGCTCTTTATCCAAAGAAGAGGTTGAGTATACCCAATAAGGAGCATAAGGTTTATCCATATCTTATAAAAGGTGTAAAGATTGACCGTGTAGGTAAAGTCTGGGGAACTGATATCACCTATATAAAAATGAGTCATGGTTTTGTTTACATGGTTGCTGTCATTGATTTATATAGCCGTTATGTACTTTCCTGGAGGATCTCAACAACATTGGACAGTGATTTTTGTGTTGAGGCATTAAAGGAGGCATTGACCAAAGGCAGGCCTGAATATTTTAATACCGACCAGGGCTCACAGTTCACCGGTTATTCGTTTACCGGAGTTTTAAAATCTCACG
>DAOWKX010000054.1 GCA_030639705.1 Candidatus Aminicenantota bacterium | reverse complement strand
TAAAAAATTTAAAATAAAAAGTCAAATAAAAATCAATTCAATTTATATTTAGTTGGATAATACGTTTTTTTTTGGGAAAAGTTTTGGAGTGGCCTTTTTCTTCTGCCTTGCATTTCACCGGCAGCTTGTCTATAATAAATGTATGAAGTTCAACTCCTATTTTGTCGAGCTGGATCACCATGAACCCAGTTTTACAGGGAATTTACTGATTGATGATAAACCCTTCCCGGTTAATTTTAAAAAAATTGAAGATCACCTGTTCATTGCTTTTTTTAAAAAACAAATCCAGCTTCTGTACCAAGAAAAAATCAGTTTTAAAAATAAGAAAAAACATATACTCATCCTGTTGCCCGTACTTTCAAAATATAACAGGAGAAAATTGAATAAAATCAGCCACATCATAAAAAAAACCAATGATATGTCTGAAAGGGATATCATTTTGGGTCTGCTCAGTATTGAAAAATTTCTTAAGCTAGAGCGACTCCTGAAGTTTTTTTCACTTGAAAAACAGAAGATTATTGACTTCCTGATCGAAATGGAATTGGCCAAAAAGATTAAAATCATCGATTTCAATTCCCTGTACATCATTTCATATGACCATTTCCAGTCCTATTTGAAGGAATTAAAATCACTGTTTCAATACCTCTATGAAAACAGAATCAATACCATCAAATTTTCAGAAATCGAATCAAAAATTAAAATATCCCAGTCCTCGATTTTTTTTAAATATTTGCTGAGTTCTTTTGACAATACGTTTTCATTCAAAATCCTGAAGGACAAGATTTTACTTCAAAAGGTCTCTTTAAGCGAAAAAGAGAAAAAAATCATCCAGGTTATCGAATCCATCCTTAAGAGAAATAAACTGACTGTTTTTTCCATTGAGAATATTTTAAAATTGGGACAACTCAAATACAATGAGGTGAACGATTCCCTCTGGTATCTGGTAGAGGAAGGAAAGTTAATTCAATTAAACAGCAATTGTTTCATGTTCAGCACTGATTTTACAAAAATCCTGAATCGTTTGAAAAAATATAAGCGAAATCAGGGAGAAACCATTGACATTCAGTCTTTCAGAGAACTTACTTTTTTCAATAGAAAATCAATCATTATTCTGCTCGAATATCTGGATTCCCAGAATATCACCCAGCGGATTGGAAATAAACGTAAGATATTGGTGGCAGTTTAATAAAATCTTTCAGGCGGATTTATTCGCTTTCAAGATTCAGTCTTGTTTTCGCCGTTTTGATGATTTCCGCAAACCCCTTGTCCTGTTCCGCCTGGGGTTTCCCTTTGGCTATTTCATTAAACCACAGCTGTTGTAAATATTTATATACTTTTGATTCTTTATCAGAATTCAGTAATACATAGGCCTCGGCAAAATAATTCATGGCTTTTAGTTTGTCTTTTTTAGATAATAAAACCCCAACCTTCAATGCTGTTTTGGCTGCATTGCTGTCTTTTTCCTGGACCTGATAATATTTTTCAAAATAGTGAATTGCCTTGTCTTTGTTACCCTTTTTATTATACCAGGTTCCCAGCATGCTAAAACATTTGGCATTTCCCTCATTGTTATCGCACAATTGTTCAACATAATAAATGGCCTTATCCAGCCGATCCAGTTTACCCAACCGATAAGCAAGGCTGAGGATGAGATCCACATTTCTTTTGGTTTTATTAAAATTATAGGCCTCCATTGCTTTTTTGGTGGCTTCCATTAAGTTTTCTGGATTATCCTTTCCCTTTTCAAAAAGAATAAGGGTCTGTATGCGGCAGGCCGGAGAAATAAAATGTTTATCGATGTTTTCGCTCAATTGTTTGGAACGATCAGTGCTTTCGGTGGTCATTTTTACTGATTTCCCAAACTCGATCACCAGCCCGGCATAATTAAACGCCTTATCAATATCACTTTTGGTGACGTAAAAAGCATTGGCTAAAATCAGGTAAGCCTGGAGTTTTAAATTGGCTTCCAGATCTTTGAATTCCAATGTCTGCTCACAGTACTCGATCGATTTGTCATATTTTTTTAATTGAAAGGCTGACTGGGCAAGATTAAAATAGAGATATTTTGAATGTTTTCCTTTTTTATCACCGAATTCCTTAAGAAATTGTTCAAAATATTGAAGCCGCAATTCAAGATTTTTTTCCGCCGCAGCTTTAAGCCACAAATCCTGTCTCTTATCAGCAAACAAAAATAATGAACACCAGAATGATATTGCTAAAATCAAAACAACCAGTTTCTTCATTTGGATTCCTCCAATTATTTAAATTCTTTAACCGGTGAATTTATTATTAAAAATTTTTTCTCTTTTGTCAAGTTTTATTATGCTGCTGAATCCCTTCTGGAATTTAACAACGGTTTTTTTATGAAAAGCCAGGGAAAACACCTGATTTGTTATCCGCTGGTTCAGGACATCTGACTGAATTTTTACCTTGATTTTTCTATATATATATGGTATTTATATTTTTAATTCTGGAGATTCCGAATGAAAACAACCAAATTTAATAAGGCTCATTATATTCTCAAAGGAAAAATGATCGACTTTTTCGGGTGGGATCTCCCGGTTCAATTTTCAGGCATTAATGATGAACATAATGCGGTCAGAAATACCGGAGGTATTTTTGATGTCAGCCATATGGGAGAGATCTTTTTCAAAGGCAGAGAAGCTCTGGAAGCCATCCAGTTTATCACCTCTAATAATGCAGCCAAACTGGTTCCTGGAAAAATTCAGTACTCTGCTTTACTCACAGAAAGGGGATGCTTTGTCGATGATCTATTAGTGTATATGATTGATGAAAACCATTACCTGCTGGTTGTGAATGCCGCTAATAGTGAAAAAGATTTCAACTGGATAACAGAAAAAACCAGTAAATTCTCGGTGGAGATACAAAACCAGAGCAGTGAATATTCTCAAATCGCCATTCAGGGACCGGTTTCGGAAAAATTGCTTTCTCAATTTGTGGATCACGATCTATCTTCTATTAAATATTATCATTTTATAACCGGCCAGGTCAGGGGGATCGATTCAATTATTTCCCGCACCGGGTATACCGGAGAAGATGGATTTGAAGTATATTTCAAATCCAGTGAAGATCAGGCGGTCCGACTGTTTCTGGAACTGGTTGAAAAAGGAAAAGCAGAGCATGTCGTACCCACCGGACTGGGGGCCAGAGATACACTGCGCCTGGAAGTCAAGATGGCCCTTTACGGGAACGATATCGATGACTCCCATACGGTTCTGGAGGCGGACCTGGGCTGGATATTGAAGTTAAAAAAAGGTGAATTTATCGGGAGGGAACCGCTTTTAAAACAAAAAGAAACCGGTATCTCCAGAAAACTCATTGGATTCGAATTGAAGGAAAAAGGAATCCCCCGCCATGGGTATCCGGTTTATGTGGACAACCAGGAATACGGGATGGTAACCAGCGGAACCTTTGCCCCCTATTTGAAAAAACCAATTGGTTTAACCTACTTACCGATTGGAAAAGCCGAGGTAGGTTCAGAATTTCAAATTGGAATCAGAAACAGAAAAGTACTGGCCCGGGTTGTAGATACACCATTTTACCAACGGAAATAAAATGGTTTCCGAACCTAATTTGGACCACTCTTCATAAAAGGAGGAAAAAATTGAGTTTAGAAGGATTCAAGTTTACAAAGGATCATGAATGGGTAAAAAGTGAAGCAGATATTACCACAATCGGGATTACAGATTACGCCCAGAAAGAGTTGGGAGATATTGTTTATGTGGAATTGCCATCACCGGGAGATAAAATCAAAAAAGGTGAGGCCTGTTCTAACATTGAATCTGTAAAAGCCGTAAACGATATATATACCCCGGTTACCGGAGAAATCACCGAAGTCAATGAAGCTCTTGAAGACACACCGGAACTGATCAATCAGGATCCTTATGGATCAGGCTGGATATTTAAAATCAAATTAGAAAGCCATGAAGAACTCGATGATTTAATGGACCAGGAAGCCTATAATCAGTACCTGAAAGGAATATCCAAGGAATAATGAATGCACTATTTCCCATTATGTGATTCTGACAGAGATGAAATAAAAAAATTCCTGGGAATTAAAGAGATAAAAGAGTTATTTGCAGACCTTCCCCGGGATAAGTCTTACTATTCACTGGAAAGTCTGCCGCCCTCGCTTCCGGAAAATGAACTGGTTGAAGCATTCCGTACTCTGGCTAAGAAAAACAGCTTTCTTGATTATCTCAGTTTCTTAGGTGGAGGAGCTTACAACCATTTTATTCCTGAAGTGGTTAATTATTTGAGTACCAAAGGTGAATTTTTAACACCTTACACCCCCTATCAACCGGAAGTCAGCCAGGGAAGTCTTCAGGCCATGTTTGAATATCAAACCATGATGACTCTATTAACCGGGATGGACATATCAAATTCATCCCTTTATGATGGCGGTACGGCTGCAGCAGAAGGGGTTCTGCTGGCC
>DAOWKX010000261.1 GCA_030639705.1 Candidatus Aminicenantota bacterium | reverse complement strand
GAACAGGAAATCGATTATATCAGTTCCCTACTGCCCAATCACCAGGCCTGGAAACAGATTTATAAGAATAAAAAATTATTGATTGGATTATTTGTCTTATCCCAGGCACTGAGAGTCAATAACAACCAGATCATTTTACCGGGGGGAAGTGAAACCACAGAGTTCTGGTCACAACTTTCAGGATGTGATGTTAAAAAATCTCCCTTTGAATTTATAAAAAAAGTAGCAACAATGGATGATGGCAAATTAAATTACCTCTATGTTTTTTCCTATTTTCTACCGGAAAACCACCAGAAAATCCTGCTTTTTAACTATGATGCCTCCAAAATGCGGACGATTTACGACCGTATTTCCCTTGAAAAAAAAGCAAAGATCCAGGTCTCAAGACTCCCCAGATTGAGAGATTTCAGTTATTTCACACTCCTCTATGCCTTACAAATAAAAGATAATAAAATCCAGTTTCCCGGCGGGATTCAAGCCTGGATGGCAGCGATAAACAATGAGTCAAACCAGGAATTCGGAGCAATGACCAGTCCGATCGATTCTTATACTTTTTTTAAAAAAATATTGGAAAAATCTCAAAATCACCGGAACAAAATGAGCGCCCTGCAAAAATTCATCTCGCTTTATTTTAAATTTATTGACCGCCCGGAAATTTTGACAAAAAAAAATATATTCCAACTCTATCAAATGATTGAGGAATTCAATGTCCTGGTGGATTTCATAGAAAAAATTCCCCTAAAAAAACCTGAAACAGTAAGTAGTTTACTGGAATGGGTAAAGGAAATTAAGAAAAAGAATAAAACCGATCAAACCCTTTTTACTTCTATTTTTCAGACTCTGCTGGAAATTCTTTCCTATCACTCTAAATACGCATCCCATGACCATGACTATGACCGTATGATCAATGAACTGATACAAATCCCTCTTGAAAAATCAACCTTATATGATCGGCTTTTTGGCTTTTTCAAAGCTGAAATGAATATCTATCCCAACAAAAGTACCATTGACAATGCTTTCATATCTTTTATTTTAAAGGGAATTCCCAATCAATATATCACCCTGAGCGATCGAAAAAACAGATTCCTGGTCCAGGACCAGATACGGGAATCCATCGAAGACATACTCCAGTCTCAGGAAATCTGCCCGCTTTCCAGTTTGATTGAAATCAACTCGGTTTTGCAACGGGCAGAAAAACCCCGAAAAAAAGCAACCACAGATCTGAAAACCAAACTGATTGAAACCTTCAATCAATTGCCTTACCCGGATATCAGTGATAATGCACCGAGATTCATCATCATGAGGGTGAAAAAATATCAAAAAGATGATCTGGAAAAAGATTTACAGAATTTAATCACTAAAATCGAATCAAAATCACCAGTTTTTGAAATCCAGTCGGCGATTGGCAGGCTGAAGGCCGAGTACTTGATCCATCAATTAAGGGATTATCTGCTTGCCGTAACCTATGCCATCAATGCCAAAAGTGAGCGGTTGAGGATCTTCTTGAATCCCAATCTAACCCGCCTACATGATTTTGAAGAGATTAATGGTGACACGCCCTGGAATAACTGCAAAACACCAAAAATTAAAAAACGGTTTTCCGGATTTTATTTTCAGGGAGGGCTCTCTCGATTAAATATGTTATTCAGCCAGAGCTGGAAAGATTACCTTTTCAGTCGAAACATCATCTATGATCAGGAACAAATCCAATCGGTTATCAATAATATTCTCGATTTGTACCCCATACCATCTATTTCCCGAAGTCAAACCTATGTGGGATTAATTGTGGAATTCGGACTTGAGCTGATTCAAAAGGCAAAAGAAAATCATTCCATCAACCAGGACGTATTAAATGAATTGAGAACCATTACCACCGGATATCATTACCGAAAAATAACTGATTTCCTCCACCATAAAACCAAAGATTACTATTTATTCTTTACTGAGATTTTCAACCTGGGCGAACGCTTTTTAAATAAGGGTAAATACCTGAAGGAGTTTTCCGCCTATGAAAAACTGAGCATGCTCACCAACACACATCTGTACCAGATTGTTCAGGAGGAAATGGATCAGTTTGGCGGTATTTACTATCATACCTTTGGCAATCTGAAACCCAGGAAAATTCATCTGTTTCCACAGGAAATTGCCAATCTTTTCGATTCAAACTGGACAGGTGGAGAAATCATCAATGAATTTAAAATAAAAACCGCCTATCATGCCCATAAGAAAAGGTTCCCCCCACAACTCATGGGACAATTTCTCTATCACTACCTCTACAATACCTGCCGGAAGT
>DAOWKX010000215.1 GCA_030639705.1 Candidatus Aminicenantota bacterium | reverse complement strand
TAGCCCATGGCCATATACATTTGACCGTCTTCGGTTTCATCGATTTCAAAGATGTTGCAGATGTTGGGATGGTCCAGGGCTGAGGCGGCCCGGGCCTCATGCAAAAACCGCTTTTTGGCTTCCGGGTCGCTGGTTAGTTGAGGGGGTAGAAATTTCAAAGCCACGGTTCTATCCAGCTTGGTATCCAGAGCTTTGTACACTACTCCCATCCCTCCTTCACCCAGTTTCTCAAGTATATTGTAATGCGATATGGTTTTCCCAATCATTTGTTTAATTCTCTTTTAAATGTTTTTTACTAGGGGCTGTGGGCCGGAAGCTGGGGGCTGATTTATGTGAAACGGTCTGCCCGATCATATTTCAACTATTCATGAACTTAGGTTAAGGCTGAGGTTAAGGTTGAGTAAAAAGATCATCTTGCCTTCTGTCTCCTGTATTCTTTTTTTAGATTTTTGATAATTTTTCCCAGTATTCTTTGGGCATTTCCTGGGCCATGGTTAAAGCACCGTTGGCTCCGGCAAAAAGCGGATCAACCACGGTTTTTACCTGACAAGTTCCGTATTCCTTCATGGCATCTTCAAGATATTCTACGATTCCACTGATCTGGCTTCCACATCCGGCAATGACAATATTATTTCTGATTTTGTTCTGATATTCCGGATCAAAGCTGGCTATCATTTCCGATAAGGTTTCAATAATCGGCGGAAAAATACTTTCACAGGATTTTTTAATCTCTTCGGTAATGTTATGCACCATGGGTTTCCCCTCAACCGGTATCTTTACTTTCACCATATTCTGGCTGTTACCCACAAAGCTGTTGTTTTCTTTAAACTGACGCACCATATTCTCATTGAATGTAGATTCAGGAAATTTCTCACTCAGCAGGTTATATAATTGCCGGTCTATATAATCACCTGCGGTAAGGATGGTTCGCTGGTCGTCTTCCGAAGGAATGGTGCCGTGCATGATACAGAAGTCAACCGTACCTGCACCGATGTCGATGATCATGGCATTGTTCAATAAATTCATTCCGTATGCGACTGCAAAAGGTTCTGAAACCACGATGATGGAATGAACGAAATCCGAGACTGCTTTCCGGATAGCAATTCGGTTGACTTTGAAAGATTCAGCTGGCACTCCAACAATCGCCAATACTTTCTGTTCTTTATTGGGTTTTACCATTTCTATAAGGTGCCGGATCAACTCTCTGACAGATTCAGCTTCCTTTTCTGTACCCTCTTTGACGACCCCTCCTTCCAGGGGTTTTCGGATATCCAGTGATAATCGGTTTTTTATGGCTTCCATTCCGAAGAGAACGGGCTTTTTAACCACTTTTACAGCAATGAAATCCTTTGGCCACCCCACATAGCTTTCAATCCAGTTTTTTGTTCCATTACTGGCAACGATTGCACTACAGGATGTACCAAGATCAATACCCACAAATAAATTCTCGTTTTTACTTTGGATTGATTCTTGTTGCATGATACACCTCCGGTTTATTTTAATTATTATTTTTTTGATTTAAATATACTACAATACCTTCCTCTAAAAATTGAGCAATTTCTTCCCGATACTGTTCCTGGTTTAACTTTTTTTCCTCCAGAGTATTGCTCAAACAGGTCACCTCTGATAGCACACTCGGGATATTAACTCCCAGAAGTACCATAAAAGGTGCTTTCCTGACGCCCCAGTCTTCGCTATTTTTATTGTGCTTTTTTATATTATAATACAGGCTTTTCTGGATGCACTGGGCCAGCAGGTTGGATTCCTGGGTTTTTACGGTGTTTCCGATCTTCTGGATAATTTCTTGAAAATCACTCATGGTGTACTGGGTACCTTTGTTTTCTTTCTCCACCAGCAAAAGGGTTTTCTTATCTGTATTGGGCCCGAAATAGTAGGTTTCGATTATGTTTGAGGGTTTGCTGGGGATATAATTCACATGTATGGAAATGTAGATGTCAGCCCGCTTTGAGTTGGCGAAATTGATTCGGTCCTCCAGCGACAGGTGAGTGTCTGTTTCTCTGGTCATCAGAATTTCGTACTTCTGGTATTTTGTTAATCTTTTTTTCAACTTGCTGGCAATGTCAAGGGTGATATCTTTTTCCAGTGTACCGAGTTTTCCAACGGCTCCGGGGTCTTTGCCTCCGTGGCCCGGATCAATGATGATGGTTTTAACCTTCAGTCCAAAAATCTGGCTGAGGGGGGTATTCAGGTTGTTTAAAAAACTATTGTATTGAGAAGGCGTTAGACTTTTAACCTGAAATTTGCTTGCATCGGGATTATTTTTCTGAATTTCCAAGCGGGAATTGGAAAGATTCAATTTTTTATACTGAGAAAAGGGATTTTGGTAAAAAGAAGAATGATGCCAGACATAGACGATGGTCAAGGTCAGAAGAGCCATTGAGCCGAGCATCATCAGGGTGGTTACAAAACGCTGTTTTTTGTGGTAACCATACCCTTCTCCCACCATTTTCAGATTTTCCTCATAAACGCCTTTCAGAATGGTTCGTTTGATATGTCCCTTTTTTAGTATAAATCCGAAAAAATCCATTGTTTACCCAGAAAATTTTTATAAATAATATTTTTCGTGTAGATAAAGTATAAAATAAAATTAGTTTTTTTCCAAATTTATTTTTTTATTAATTGAGAATGAGTGTTACATACATTTTTCCTTTGTGAAATTTGAATTGTATTAGGTTATATTGTATCCTGATGCCAAATGTAAAGCCCTGTCCCTACTTGTTGACAAAAAACAAATCTGGTGTCATAATAATCGGGGCGTTAAGATGTCGATATCAAGTTCTGTGTACCCGATACCACTGACCATTAAAAATATTTTAACTGATGGATTTAACGGTGAACTGGTCATAAAAGGTAAAGACCTTAACAAAAGCCTTTTTTTTGAGGATGGGGATTTGATTTACGCCAAAAGTGATATTTTTGATGAACGCATCAATGTGATTTTATATCTGCTGGGTAAGATCAGTGACCAGCAGTATGAGTATATCACTGGTTTGGGTCAGAGTGTGGATTTAGAAGTGGGTAGGATATTGATAGAAAACAATTTCATTACCGAAGATGACCTGTTTTATACCACATTATTCCAAATAAGAAAAATTGCGGTCAATGCTTTTAAAATAAATCAGGCAGATTGGGAACTCAGAGAGGGAAATATGGAAACTCCCTTGAAGCAAAAACACAGGATTCCGCTGCCCCCGATCATTGTTGAGGGAGCCAGGAAAATTGAAAATATCTCCTTCTTTATGAATAAAATTCAGTTTTTATCTCCCAGAACAACTGAGATTCCCGCACCCCTGAACCAATTGATGGCCGGCGATGAAATTGTTTTGTATAAAAGATTGCATGATTGCAAGAAAATGTCGAATCATGAAATCATCTCCAAACTGAATCTGGATCCTGTATTTTACTGGAGAACTCTGGTTTTATTTATTTTACTTGATGTTATTGATTTTTCAAAACATAGACTTAATTATGATATGGAAGAAGATATTCACCGGTTGATCAAGTTTCAGAAAAAACTGATGAATGGAAAGTCGAATCCGTTTGAGATCTTGAGAATTCCTGTGTCTGCAAGTCGGTCCGAGGTAAAAGTGGCATTTTTTAAATTGTCCAAAATTTTCCATCCGGATCGGTTTGGATCTGCTGCAGCTCCAGAGATTAAAAAAATCGCCAGGTATGTTTTCTGGGAGATAGAAAACTCTTACCATTCTTTGACAAAGAAGCTAAAAAAAAGTGTGGCTAAAAAAGAAAAAGAAAAGAAAGAGGGAAGAGGTGAAATGGATTTTCAACCGGAATATCAGCAAGAGATAGAGATTAATCTGGAGAATGATTTAAATGGAGATGAACAGGAGTCAGTGGAATCCAGTGAAATTGAAATTCAAATGAATATTCAGGATGAAATCTCAATGGAAGCAGATAACCTGGATTCATTGGGAGAGAAGGAGGCAGGCCCATATATTAAACCAGATCAAGCGGAAGAAAAGGAGAGTATTCAAACCGGTGTACTGGAAACACGGGAAATTATTACTGAGGATCAGGAAAATAAAAATAGTCCTGAAGAACTTCCG
>DAOWKX010000250.1 GCA_030639705.1 Candidatus Aminicenantota bacterium | reverse complement strand
GGTTTCAGATATGTTTAGGCAAAATAAATATAAGTAGTTAAGCTTTTATGCTGATTTCCTTTAATTGACTTTAAGGCCCTGATTATCTATAATTTTTTTTATCTGCCCGATAACAGGAGGAAATATAATGTCTGCAAGACCGACCGTGAAATTCTTAACCAATGATCTAATTGAGAGAATCATTTCGGAATCCAGAGATATTCTATGTAAACTCGGTACCAGGGTTCATAACCAACAGGTTTTGGCTTTTTTATCCGATCATGGTGCGGATGTGGATATGGAAAATTTCCAGGTTAAATACACCAATGAAATCATTGATCAGGCCCTGAAATCTGCTCCTTCTGCATTTAAACTGTATGATGTTATGGGAAATGAAACCCATGATTTTTCCGATTATAAGGTTTATTTTACCCCCGGTTCTGCGGCATTGCATATACTGGACCCGGAAACCAATCAAATCCGTAAACCCACCACCCATGATTACATCCGGTATGCCAAGCTGGTGGAAGGTCTGGAACATATTGCTTCTCAGAGCACTGCCTTTATTCCGGCCGATGTGGTGGAAAAAATATCGGACAGTTATCGTCTTTATTTGAGTCTTTTATACTGTCAAAAACCGGTTGTTACCGGTGCTTTTACCATTGAATCTTTTGAGGTGATGAAAGACTTGCAGCTCATTATCAGGGGAAGCGAAACAGAATTAAGAAAGAAACCCTTGACGGTTTTTTCCTGTTGCCCCACATCCCCTTTGAAATGGAGCGATGTCACCTCGCAAAACCTGCTTGATTGTGCGCACTGGGGGATTCCCGTGGAATTTATTTCCATGCCTCTTTCCGGATTTATGGCCCCGGTTACTTTGGTGGGAACACTGGTGGAGCATACAGCCGAAACCCTGAGTGGGATTGTGATCAGCCAGCTTTCAACTCCCGGAACGCCTGTACTGTATGGGGGATCTCCCGCAGCTTTTGATATCCGCTTTGAAACCACACCCATGGGCGCAGTGGAGACCCAGATGATCGATTGCGCCTATAATGAGATTGGAAAATATCTGGGACTTCCCACCCAGGCCTATATTTCCTTGAGCGATGCCAAAAATCTGGATGCCCAGGCAGGATTGGAATCTTCGATGGGAGCCACCCTGGCTGCCCTGAGCGGGATCAACAATATTTCTGGTCCGGGCATGCTGGATTTCGAGAGTTGCCAGAGCCTTGAAAAACTGGTTCTTGATAATGAAATATGCGGGATGGTTCTGCGGATGATTCGGGGGATTGAACCCAAGGAAGACTTTCCGGCCCTTCCAATTTTTCAAGAATTGCTCCGGGAAAAGCATTTACTGATATCCGATCACACCCGTCGTTATCTGAAGGAAGAGCATTATTTCCCGGGCAGGGTGATTGATCGAGCCAATCTTTCTCGATGGAGAGAAGAAGGGGCCTTAACGCTTAAAGAGCGTGCCACCCAGGAAGTGACGCGGATAATAGACTCCTATCAATCCTCCCCCTTACCCGAGGATCTGAAATCTGAACTGACCCGCCGTATGGAAGAAGAAGCCCGAAGATATGGTATGGAAAATCTTCCTCAATAAACCTTCATGAGACAATTTTTCATTCCCCGGATTGAAAAAATCGAGCCGTCCCAGGAAGGTGTGTTCCTATCCCAGGGGATCGCCAGAGGTGTAAAACCATCGAAAAAAATAGTCGAACTTTATTCCACAGCACTGCTCAGGTACCGAGAATTAGCTGAACCCAAAGGGGTGATCGAAACGATCTCGGTTCAGGATTTCAGTCAGGTTCATTCGGGAATGGGGATGAACGAAAAAAAGACTCCATTGGCAACCATTTATCCTCAGTCTCAATACCTGGCACTCTTGGCCTTCACCCTGGGGGAAACAATCAGTCAAGAGATTACCCGGTTGTTTAATAATAATGATTTTGCCCTGGGATCAATGCTGGATTCTGTTGCTTCTGAGGGAGCTGATATGGCCACCCGCGTCGGGGAGCAGGAGTTTTATCAATTTTTAATGGTCAAAAATCAATGCGAGCCATCCATAACCGTGCTGCTTTATAGCCCAGGATACTGTGGCTGGCACATCAGCGCACAAAAGAGACTCTTTGAATACCTAAGGCCGGAAGAGATCGGTATCACCCTAAATCAGCAGTTTTTGATGGTCCCTTTAAAATCAATAACCGGTGTCCTGGTGGCCGGGAAGAGAGACATTCATATTTTTAAGAATAATTATTCTTTTTGCCATGAATGCAATCACCGTTCTTGTAAAAAGAGAATAAATGAACTAAAAAAAAGAGATAAGGAGATAAATAATGGACATATTAAGTCAGATCTCAGAGCATCTGCAAAAGGGAGAGGATCAAAAAGTATCTGAACTCACCAAGAGTGCACTGAATCAAAAGAAATCTCCCCGGGAGATACTCAACCATGGATTGATTGCCGGCATGAATGTCATTGGTGATCAATTCAAGGCCCATGAGATTTTTTTACCTGATGTGCTGATGGCGGCAAAAGCAATGGCTGCGGGAACGGCTCAACTGAAACCGTTTTTAATTAAAGACGGGATTCCTTCCCGGGGCAAGGTGGTTATCGGTACAGTTCAGGGAGATCTCCATGATATTGGAAAAAATCTGGTGGGAATCCTGCTCAAGGGAGCTGGGTTTGAGGTGATTGATCTTGGAAATGATGTGGCTCCCGAAAAATTTGTGGAAACAGCCCTATCGAACAATGTGTCTGTTATCGGGATGTCAGCACTTCTGACCACCACTATGGGAGTCATGAAAAAAGTGACTGATATCATTCAACAGGATAATCTGTCTGCTAAGATAAAGGTCATCATTGGAGGTGCACCGGTAACAAAAGCCTTTGCTGACGAAATCGGGGCGGATGAATATGGATATGATGCGGGTCAGGCTGTTGAATGCATTAAATCCATGACCGGACAGAATTAAAATGGATTCCTTTTTGAAGCGTTTGGACAGGGGTGAAATCTTTATTGCCGACGGGGCTATGGGATCTATGTTAATGGCAAGGGGGCTTCCAGCCGGAATGCCTCCTGAATCATTCAACCTATCCCGTCCCGAAGTTCTGAAAGAAATTGCCCTGCTTTATTTTCAGTCAGGGGCAGAAATTATCCAGACAAATACCTTTGGCGGCTCACCCTTAAAACTGGCAAATTATTCACTGGATGATAAAACCGAAGAGATAAACAGAAATGCAGTTCGGGCAGTGAGAGATGTGATTGGTCAGAAGGCTTATATATCAGCATCCTGTGGTCCCAGTGGAAAGATCTTAAAACCCTACGGGGATATTGAACCGGAAGCACTGTATGACAATTTTTATCGACAATTGAAGGTTGTCATTCATGAGGGAGTGGATATTGTTTGTGTGGAAACCATGACCGATATTCAAGAAGCTGTGCTGGCTGTAAGGGCGGCCAGGGCCATTTCTGCAGATATTCCCGTAATGGCCACCATGACATTTGATTCCACCTCAAAGGGATTTTTTACCATCATGGGCGTGAATATTCAACAGGCCATCAATCAATTGTCCGATGCAGGAGCAGATATTATTGGTTCCAATTGCGGGAATGGAATCGAAAAGATGATTTTAATTGCCCGGGAGTTCAGCCAGCATACTGAACTTCCCCTGCTCATTCAATCCAATGCCGGATTGCCTGAGCTAAAAAGCAATGTTCCTGTTTATCCTGAAACCCCGGAATTTATGGCTGAAAAGAGCAAAGATCTGTTGGCGGCCGGGGTATCGATTATCGGAGGGTGCTGCGGCACAACACCGGATCATATTCGGGCCATTCGAACGGCTTTGAAACCAGTTTGAGGTCAGGGGAGGATTAGTGTCCGGCATACAAAGACTATATGTTGAAAAGAAGAAGGGTTTTGATATTGAAGCTCAGGCATTTTTTCAGGATTTGAAAACCAATCTGGGGATATCAAACTTAGAAAACCTTCGGTTGCTCAATCGCTATGACATATCCGGTATTTCAGAACGGGAATTTATGTCCGCAAAACGATCGATCCTATCCGAACCACCGGTTGATCATATTTATAAAGAACCCATTCAGGAAGGAAAGGATGAAACGATATTCGGTATTGAGTATCTGCCTGGTCAGTATGACCAGCGGGCAGATTCTGCTGCCCAATGTATTCAGATTATAACCAGAAAGAAAAGACCTGTAGTGTCCGCAGCCAGAATTTTTGTTTTAAAAGGACGCTTAACCAATAGGGATATTGATAGAATAAAAAATTACCTGATTAATCCGGTTGATTCACGCGAAGCCAGTTTAAGAATACCCGAAGATTTAGAGATGGATTTTATGATTCCGGAAGATATAAAAAAAATCACCGGATTCAGGAGTTTTTCTAAGGACAAATTGAATACCCTGATAAAATCAATGGGACTGGCAATGAATCTGGAGGATATTTTATTCTGTCAGCACTATTTCCAAAATACAGAGAAGAGAGATCCGACTGTCACTGAAATAAAGATGCTCGATACCTATTGGTCCGATCACTGCAGACATACCACATTTCATACCCGGATTAACCGGATTCAGATCTCAGAGGCAAGGTATTCCAGACCGATAAAAAAAGCCTATGATAAGTTTATAAATTCATTTGATACCCGGGCAGTAAAAGAGTCTGATAAGCACAGTGGGATTGGAAAAAAAGATTTAGATATCAGTCTGATGAAAATTGCCAACCAAAGCATGAAACAGATGCGACAAAAGGGAAAGTTGAATGATTTAGAGGTTTCGGGGGAGGTCAATGCCTGTAGTATCATCCGTAAAATCAAAGTAAATGGAAAAGAAGAAGAATGGTTAATCATGTTCAAGAACGAAACCCACAATCATCCTACCGAGATAGAGCCCTTTGGCGGAGCAGCCACCTGTCTGGGCGGAGCGATCAGAGATCCTCTATCTGGAAGAGCCTATGTGTATCAGGCAATGCGGGTGACTGGTTGCGGAGATCCACGGGTCAGTATTGAGGAGACATTACCGGGTAAATTACCTCAAAAAAAAATAACCATTGAAGCGGCACATGGATATAGTTCTTATGGAAATCAGATCGGACTCGCCACCGGATTGGTGACTGAAATTTATCACCGGGGATATGTCAGTAAACGGATGGAGGTGGGTGCGGTGATTGGCGCAGTGGCTAAAAAGAATGTCCGGAGAGAAGAATCCCAGCCAGGGGATGTGGTCATCCTGGTGGGAGGCAGAACCGGAAGAGATGGCATAGGCGGTGCCACTGGATCTTCAAAAAAACATACGAGAAAATCCATTTACACTGCCGGAGCAGAGGTTCAAAAGGGAAATCCTCCGGAAGAGAGAAAACTTCAAAGGCTATTTAGAAACCCGGAAGTGACCCGAATGATTAAGAAGAGTAATGACTTTGGTGCCGGAGGTGTTTCAGTTGCCATCGGTGAGCTGGCTGACGGGCTTGATATCGATCTTGATCGGGTTCCGAAGAAGTATAGTGGACTGGATGGCACAGAACTGGCGCTTTCAGAATCACAGGAAAGAATGGCTGTCGTACTGGCGGAAGATGATGTTGAGCGATTCAATCAATTGGCCGGTCAAGAAAATCTCGAAGCGACCGTGATTGCCCGCGTCACTTCAAACAATCGGTTGAGGATGGTCTGGAGAGGTAAATCCATAGTGAATATCAGCCGGGATTTTCTCAACACCAACGGGGTGAGAAAAGAAACAGAGGTTTTGGTTTCAGTTCCTGTGGAGCGGGATAATTATTTTGATATTCCTATTAAAAACAAAAAAAATCCAATCACCGGTTTAAAGAAAATCTGGCTGGAAAATCTGAAGACCCTGAATACCTGCAGCCAGATTGGATTAGTGGAGAGATTTGATAGTACGATTGGGGCGGGTACGGTCCTGCTTCCTCTGGGAGGGCGGTATCAAAAGACCCCGATTGAAGCAATGGTGGCTAAGATTCCAATATTGAACTCGGATACCAGTGCCGGAACGGTGATGTCTTTCGGATTCAATCCGGAAATTGCAACCTGGAGTCCGTTTCATGCCGGGATTTATTCGATTGTGGAAGCTGTGGCCAGGATCGTGGCTGTGGGCGGAGATTATCGGTCGATTCGATTTTCCCTCCAGGAATATTTTGAAAAACTAGGCAATGACCCAGAGAAATGGGGAAAACCGTTTTCTGCTCTTTTAGGTGCCTATCATGCCCTCACTGAACTGGATTTGGCTTCTATTGGCGGAAAAGATAGTATGTCGGGCTCTTTTGAAAACTTACATGTACCTCCCACCTTAATTGCTTTCGGAGTTGATGTGGTGGATATCAATACGGTTATTTCTGCTGAATTCAAGCAAACAAATACTACCATTGTTTATATAAAAATAGAGAGGGATCCGGATGAATGTCCCCTTTTTGAAGATTTGAAAAGGAAATATTCAGCCATTACCCGGAATATTAAAAATGGCAACATCATATCCGCTCAGTCAGTGAGGGCGGGAGGAATTGCGGTTGCTGTCAGTAAGATGTGTTTCGGCAACCAGATCGGGTTTGTTTTTGACAAACAAAAAGAGATAGCCGGGTTATTTTCTCCGGATTATGGTTCTTTGATTCTGGAAATAGAAGACAGAGACAGGCTGCCGGAAATGTTTAAGGGAGTTAATTATGAAGTACTGGGTCATACCCGGGAGAAATCCACTCTGGGAGTAAATGATACGGAGATGGATATTCAAGAACTGCTTAATAACTGGTCAGAACCACTGGAAACTGTTTTCCCGGCCAGCTTAAAAACAGAGATCGGAAGCCCTCAGTCTATCATGTTCAACCATAGAAATCAGGATAAACCCTCGATTCATATTGCCAGACCCAGGGTGTTGATCCCGGTCTTTCCCGGGACCAATTGCGAATATGATACAGAGAGAGCTTTTAGAAAGGCCGGTGGGGTTGTCGATACCATGGTTTTTAAAAATCTGAGTCCTTCTGATATCAATCAATCCTTAGCACTTTTAAAAGACAAGATTTCGAATTCCCAGATTATTGTGATACCGGGGGGATTCAGTGCGGGTGATGAACCGGAAGGATCAGGAAAATTTATCGCCGCGGTATTCAGAAATCCTGAAATTCAGGATTCAGTCACTGAATTTCTGGAAAACAGGGATGGACTCATCTTGGGTATTTGCAATGGATTTCAGGCCCTGCTTAAATTGGGTTTGCTTGAATATGGTAAAATCAGTGAGATGACAGAAAGCAGTCCGACCCTGACTTTTAATACCATTGGCCGTCATATTTCCCGGATGGTAAGAACCAAAGTGGTATCCGTGCTTTCCCCCTGGTTTCTCCATTCGCAGCCGGGGGATATTCATTCCCTTCCGGTTTCTCACGGGGAGGGACGGTTTGTGGCGTCAGAACAGGTTTTTATAAAATTGGTTAATGCCGGCCAGATTGCTACCCAGTATGTGGATATTCACGGGGATCCTTCCAGCCATTTTGATTATAATCCCAATGGTTCTATGAATGCCGTAGAAGGAATCACCAGTCCGGATGGACGGATATTGGGAAAAATGGCTCATTCAGAGAGGAAAGGATATCAGATTGCCAAGAATATCCCCGGAAACAAAGATCAAAAATTATTTGAATCCGGGATTGAATATTTTAATTAGCAGAAACACAGATATGAACAATATTTTTCCATTGGCAGAAAAACTTCGACCCCGGACATTGGATGACTGTGAGGGGCAGGAACATTTGATTTCAAAAGGCAAAATATTGAGGTCTTTTGTTGAAAATGATCGGTTAAGTTCATTAATTTTTTGGGGTCCCCCGGGAACCGGGAAGACGACAATATCAAAAATTTTAGTCAATAATTTGCATTTTCCCTCCATTGAATGCTCTGCCACCATATCCAGCATAAACCAGATCCGGAATATCATGAAAGAAGCTATTGAAATAAAGGAAAAACAGGGTAAACCACTGGTTGTGTTTGTGGATGAAATACACCACTTTAACAAACATTCCCAGGACGCTTTCCTTCCCTTTATCGAAAAAGGAGACATTATTCTTATCGGCACCACCATTGAGAATCCAGCCTATAAAATCAATCGAGCATTGCTTTCAAGGTTAAAAATAGTGGAGTTTTACGGTCTCGGCAAAACCCATTTAAAGAATATTCTTAAAAAGGCCGCAGACTATATTCGAATTCAAACCGGAAAGAAATGGAAACTGTCTGAAAAGGTTGAAAATATTATACTGGATTATAGCACGGGAGATGCCAGACGGCTTTTGAATCTTCTCGAGATCCTGGTTTATATTCAGGACAAGAAGCAACCCCTGGATGAGACATTTGTACTGGAGGTGATACAGAAAAAACTCGGAGCCTATGATAGAAGTGGAGATGATCGGTTTCAGCTCATTTCAGCATTTCACAAAAGTGTTAGAAATTCTGATTGTGATTCGGCACTTTTCTGGTTGTACCGCATGATGGAAGGAGGAGAGGATCCACTGTACATCATCCGCAGAATGATCAGAATAGCTGTGGAGGATATTGGGTTTGCTGATTCCAAATCCCTGACCGTTTGTCTCAATACCAAAGATGCATATGAATTTTTAGGTTCTCCGGAAGGGGATTTGTTCCTGACTCAGGCCACAATTTACCTCTCATCTGCCCCGAAGAGCAATTCCCTTTACCTGACCGAAGAAAAAATGAGAAAGATTGTCGAAAAATACAGAACCACATCGATTCCTCTTCATTTAATCAATCCGGCTGATTTCATTTCTTCTCAAAAGGGAGCCGGGAAAGGATATTTGTATGCCCATCATTTTAAAGAGAAAACCACAACCATGAAAACCCTGCCGGAAGAAGTGAAGGAAAAAGATTTTTTTGTTCCCAATGATATTGGATTTGAAAAGAAAATCAAAGATCGTCTGGAATACTGGAAAAAAACAAAGACAGCTCTTAAAAATAAGAAAAAATGATCATTTGCCCGGAATGGATTTTTATATTATAATTCACCCTTTGACGGTCGGTCAGTCCAATCATGGAAAGATATTTGGATAACATTTATATTGTTCTGGTAGAACCTAAAAATCCGGGAAACATTGGTTCTGTTGTCAGGGCCATGAAAAACATGGGAATCTCCCATTTAAGACTGGTAAACCCGGTTGAATACCGGACTGTTGAAGAACAAAGAAAAATGGGTTACCGGTCTCAAGAAATAATAAAATATAGCCGGGTTTTCCCTTCTCTTTCGGCTGCCCTTTCCGATATTTCGATGGTATTTTTAGCCACCACCAGAAAGGGGAAATGGAAAAAAGATTTCCTGTTGCCATCCGGGGCTGCTGAGATGATTGTGAGTCGCATCAGAAAGGAAAAAGTAGCCGTTGTATTCGGCAGAGAAGAATCGGGTGTGACCATTGATGAGAGCCAGTTAGCCAATTATTATATTCGTATACCCACTGCTGTGGATTATCCGTCTTTGAATCTTTCCCAGGCCGTAATGGTTATTGCTTATGAGCTATTCAAACATATAGGGAAGATACAGGAAACAATAAGCTTTCCTAAAAGGGTGGAGAGAAAAAAATATGACCGCCTGATTGATAATATCTGGTCGCTGATGAAATCTCTGGAGTTTAAAGAAAAAGACAGGGGATTATTTCACCGTTCTTTAAAGAGAGCCTTAAACAGAACCCACTGGACAAATGCGGATATTGCGGTTTTTGACCGGGCCTGTAAACAGGTCCGCTGGTATATTGAAACCCGGCTGAAAGCCAGGGATAAAAATTAAGAAACAGGAGATTGCATGACCGTACGATTTTATAATACCCTGACCCATGGAGTTGAGGAATTCAAACCCATCAGCGAAGGTAAAATAAAACTTTATACCTGCGGGCCAACGGTTTATGATTATGCCCATATCGGGAATTTCAGATCTTATGTTTTTGAAGATCTGGTGAAGCGCTATTTTTCTTATCTGGGATATGAAATAAAGCAGGTAATGAATATTACTGATATTGATGACAAGACCATAAAAAAAGCCAATGAAATGAAAACGACTCTGGAAAAGGTGACAGATACATATATAAAGGCATTTTTTAAAGACATTGATACTTTGAATATTTTAAGAGCGGATATCTATCCCCGCGCTACCCGGCATATTGAGACCATGATTAAACTCATTGAGGCTCTGAAAAAGAAAGGATATGCTTACCAGAAGGGTAATTCGGTTTATTTCAGTATTGAAAAATTTCCAGACTATGGAAAATTGGCCAACATATCAAGAGATCAATTGACACCAGGTTTAAGAAGTGAAGCTGATGAGTATGAGAAGGAACATGTTCAGGATTTTGTTTTGTGGAAAGGGAAAAAGGAGGGTGAACCTTTCTGGACTACCCCATTTGGGGATGGAAGGCCTGGCTGGCATATTGAATGTTCGGCAATGAGCATGAAATATCTGGGTGAACATTTTGATATTCACATGGGTGGGGTGGATAATATTTTCCCCCATCATGAAAATGAAATCGCTCAATCGCAGTGTGCCACGGGGAAACCGTTTGTTAATTACTGGATTCACTGCCAGCATTTAATTGTTGAAGACAAGAAAATGTCTAAATCTTTGGGGAATCAGTATACCTTAGCAGACTTGCTCGACAGAGGACATGATGAGATGGTTATCCGTTATTTGTTATTGTCAACCCATTACCGTAAATTACTCAATTTCAGTTTTAAGGGACTTGAACAGGCCAGGCAGTCCTTGAAGAGAATAACGGATTTTATTTTTTCACTCAAGGGTTTGAAGCCCGGCGATGGAGAATCGGCAAAAATATCTGATTTTTTAAAAGAAAATGAGTCTGGTTTTAAAGAAAATATGAATAATGATTTTAATATTTCCGGTGCCCTGGGTATTTTCTTTGAATGCATTCATTATATCAATTTGAATATGGACAATCTGAAAAAAGGCGATATTGAGAATATTTTGGCTTATATCGCCCGGATTAATTATGTACTGGGTGTGATTAAAGGCAGTGAATCCGATACTCCGGATAAACAGATTATGGAAAAAATAGCACTCCGCGAAAAAGCCCGCCAGGAAAAAAATTTTCGACTGGCCGATGCCATAAGAGATGAACTTAAGGAACAAGGGATTATCCTGATCGATAAACCCGAAGGTGTCCGATGGAAAATTGAAAAGACGAAGACCTAGGCCCGGGGCCTGTCCGTTGAATATACTTTGAAAAAAAAAATCGGAATTTATATCCATATTCCATTTTGTAAGCAGCATTGCTTTTACTGTCATTTTGTCACCGTCCCATTTGAATCACAACTGGTAGATGACTATTTAAATTCGGTGATAAAAGAAATTCAGCTGAAATCGAATTCCGGGTATGTGATTGATTCCATTTATCTGGGCGGCGGATCACCCTCCCTGCTGGAAGCGAAACATTTTTTTTCCCTGATGGAGTCGATTTTAAAGTGTTTCCGGCTGGCATCAAATACTGAAGTGAGTATTGAGTGTAATCCTGAGGATATTACCATTGAGAAGCTAAGGGTTTTAAAAAAAGCCGGTTTCAATAGGTTGAGTATCGGTATTCAGTCTTTCATTGAGGGTGATCTCAAATATTTACAGCGGGGTCATTCAGTCAACCAGTCTCTTGAAGCAGTTTCAAGCGCTCTGGAATTTTCGTTTTCCAATCTGAATGTGGATTTCATTATTGGGCTCCCCACCCAGAATGAGAAATCGCTGGATTTGAATTTTTCTCATATCGAGCGTTTTAATATTCCCCATGTATCCTGCTATTTGTTGGAAAATGTTTTACCGAGCCGCTCTTCAGAAGAAAGTCAATATATCCTCTATAATTTTACCCGGAAAAGGCTAAAGGCATTCATTCACTATGAAGTTTCTAACTTTTGCAGGCCTGGATTTGAGTGCAGCCATAACCTGAAATACTGGAAAAATCAGGATTATATTGGGATTGGATTGGCTGCTTCGGGTTATGAAAATGAAACAGATTATCAAAACCTTGATCAAATGGATTTATATATTGATAGCATCAGCCAGAATAAACTTCCCGTGAAAGAGGTCAACACCTTGAATCCTGTAAACAGAAAAATTGTCGCGGGGCTCCGTCTGTTAGAGGGAGTTTCACTTTCCAGTTTTCAATACCATAAAAAAGAGCTGGAGTTTCTTCTGACCGAGAACCTGTTGATCAAGGTCGGGAAAAAAATTGCTGTGAATCCAGAAAAAATTCTTCTACTTAATGAGATTTTAGCTTATTTTATTTGATTTTTTTCTTTTAAAAAAAAGTCCCTTTTTCTTTGTTTTTTCCAGGAATGGGGTGAATAAATATTGAATTTCCTTCAGGGATTCCTCTATGGCTTTGGGCAGGGCTTTGGTAAAAATGTCCAGTAAAACAATGGCATTCACTGTAGAATCTGTTTGGCTGGCCTTTCGGAGGCGGTGGGCAATGGAGGTATTGACGAGATGCAGATTATGATATATCCGGGTTAACCCCTTTAGTTTAAAATCCGGTTTCCCCTTGCTTTTTTTTATAAAATATTGAGCTAATAAATACATGGATGTGGCCCGGTAAATGGTTTCTATTTCATCGGAGAAGGGTAGGTGAAAGCGGGCCATGGGTTTGAAAAATACCGTATGGGGACAATCGCTTACCGCAATAATCAGGCCCATCAGTGATCGGAGGCCCCGTTGGGCTGTCGTAAAATTAGATATAATCCGTTCCTGGCTTACGATTTCAACTTCTATTCGATCATATGATAAAAAGCGATTAAAGCGGGATACGATATTGACCAAATTGCTGGCCAGGGGACAATAGGGAAACCGGCTGGAAATCAGAGGACAGTTGGGACATTGGTAAAATTCCAGTCGTGCCCATTCCGGAAGTGATTCTGGTTTGTTGTCCTGTAAAGAAAGTGTCCGGGGATCAATCTTTAAATTAAAAATTTCATCAGGCTGGTTTTCCAGTTTAAAACGGTATTGAACCGTAAGTTCATTCATTGAGTTTATTCCACAATTTCCAACTTTTATAACATTTTAAGGGAAAACTGATTTTTTTTCAATAGCATACTGCTGGTTCTGATTAAAAAGGTCCCCAGTTGGTTAAAACCGGTGGAATTAATAGAAGAAAACTGAGGATTACCAGAACCAGCATCATGGGTAAAAACCATTTGGCCCATTTTTCCCAGGGGATTTTTGCCACTCCTAAAACACCCATGGTAACGGCAGATGTCGGAAGTATCGGGATGACAAATTCACACAATTGAAAAGCAAGCACCGTGGTCTGACGTGTGATTCCCACCAGGTCACTGAGTGGTGCCATGATGGGCATGGTCAATGCTGCCTGGGCTGTTCCCGAGTGAATGAAGAAATTGATAGCCGATTGGGTAACGAACATCATCTGGGCAGCGATAATCTTGGGAAACAGGGCAATAAACTGGGAGGCATAGAAAAGAAGGGTGTCCAGGATTTTTCCTTCCTGGGCAATTATCAATATGGCCCGGGCACATGAGATGATGAGTGCCACATTCATCATGTCTTTCGCTCCCTGGACAAAATGTCTGGCCATGTCAGATGGAGGCATTCGGGCCACAAGTCCTGAAAAAACTCCCATTCCGAAAAACACTGCAGCTATGGATTTGATGTACCAGTTCCGGAAGAGTATACCGGCAATCAGGATAATGATCCCGCCGGAAAAAACTTCCAGAACCGCCCGGTTTCTCCAGTTCCATTTCGATATATCGATATTATCCTTATTATTTTCATGCAGGCGTTCCCGGTCAATTTGATATACAGGACTCAACCTTGGATTTTTTTTAATCTTATTGGCGTAAATCATCACCATGGTAATGACAATTGTGGTGCTGATAATCCAGACAAAAAAGCGATATGGCAATCCTGAATAGAGAGGTAGGTCGGATAATCCCTGGGCAATACCCACCGTAAATGGATTGAAAAAAGCGGCTGCAAAGCCGGCGGCAGCTCCCAGAAAGGGAATTGCAACCCCAACTATAGAATCATATCCCAGGGATAATGCCAGCGGGATAAAGACCAGAATAAACGGGATGGTCTCTTCTGACATTCCAAAGATAGACCCGGCCAGAGAAAAAACAACCATGAGTACGGGAATAATAAATTTTTGATATTTTGGATGATTCGAAAAAGCCCGGGCCATTTTTTTAATGGCCATATCAATGGTTCCGGTTTTTTGAATGACGGCAAAGGCACCGCCTATGACAAATAAAAAGGCGATGATTATAACGCCTTCCTTGAAACCTTCAATCGGGGCAATGAGTAAAGATTCCGGATTCACCTTTTTCTTGGCCACATAATGAAATGTTCCCGGTTCAGTTACGGTTCTGACCTGGCCTTCCACTTTTTTTTCAACTCTCTTAAATTCGCCGGAGGGAAGAATCCAGGTGAGAAAATACATAAAAATGACAATAATATAGATTAAGACCAATGTATGAGGGAGTTTAAATTTTTTTTTGTTTTTATTTGTATTTTCCAATTTTCTTTTTTGCTGTTATTCTGTTTTGATAAAGATTAATCATATTTGATTTGAATGTACTTTGTCAATGCCCTTTTTTTAGAGAATTTTCAGGAGATCTACTATGTTTTTAACCTTTAAATGCAAGGAGGTGTTGTTCACTCACATCATCTCCTTGCATTATTAATCATTTTCGTTCAAAATCCGTTAATAAAGGGATTATGCGGATGATATTATCAGTTTAATGGGGAACTCGTGAGAATTTTTCTTAATTCACCATCAAATTTTTCGCAGGCTGTAGTCGTTATCCCTTTTCACTTTACCCAAAAACGTTTCTCATTTTTTGGAGCTATTTTGCACGTTTGTATCACAAACCAGGCAAAATTCAGAATGATGCACTGCATCTTCCCTATATTGCCCATTTTCGATATTGGCGAGAAATGGGATTCGCAAGCCGT
>DAOWKX010000165.1 GCA_030639705.1 Candidatus Aminicenantota bacterium | reverse complement strand
CCCAGGCAGGAATGTTAAAGGGATTATTTAAATACTCAGCTCAAAAAGTAAGGCAGAGAGCCTCCACCCCAAAATTTCAGGTTTATAATAATTCACTTATAACCGCACAGGAGAACTACACATTCAAGGATGCTCAATTAAATCCAGGGCTATGGGGGCGTTTGATAGAGTCAGCAGTTGGAGCTCATCTGATTAATTTTTCCAGGGAACAAAATTATGAGATTTATTATTACCGTGAAAGAAATATGGAAGTTGATTTTATAGTTGAATCGGGTGAAAAATTACTGGCTCTGGAGGTTAAAAGTGGACGCACAAGAGAAAAGATACCCAATTTAAACCAGTTCTTATCAAAGTTTAAAAATGTAAAATCTTTCCTTATTGGAAAAGATGGGTTGCCCCTCAATGACTTTTTCTCCATTAATCCCATTGAATTGTTTTGATTATCGGATATTGCTATATATTGAACGATGTGTACAAATTTGTTGCATCATGGGCCAGAACGTCCACTTTGTCTTAAAAGACAGCCTGTTCGAAATTTATGAATAAGGCACTACATTTCACTTTTATGAAAATTTTACCCAAAAAGGTCATCCGGTTTTGGTGCCGGAAATCGTAATAAATATAACAGTGATTTTTTATTTATTTTCCCGATGAAATGGGATAAAATGTTAGGTAGAAATGTCTATTCAATTGTTATACCTCAAAAAAGGAGAAATATCCCCTTTAAATCAAAGGTTGTCTTTTATACTGGTCCTGTTTTTTTTGTTTTTCATCTCTGTTCCCTGTTTTCCCCAGGAATCAGCTGAAGAGCCGATTCCCCCCACTCTAAAAGGGGCGGAAGAACTGATTGCCAGAGGCCAGGCCCGGGAGGCGTTAAAGGTACTGGAGAAGCTGGAAGCCGGCATTGAGTCTCCTGAGAAACAGCTGAGATATTTTTTGTTAAAGGCCCGGGCCCATATTTCGCTGGATGAAAGAGACGGTTGCGAGGATGCCATTCGAGAGATTTACCAACGCGGACTTTCTGACCGGATTCAAACTGGAACTCTGGAAAAAGAACTCCGGTTTTATGTTGACAAAGTTAAGGCCGAATACTGGTTTTCCATTGATAATGCTGAAGAGGATGAGGATACGGTGGATCAGCGCATCATTGAGCAGGCCAGTCAAAAGCCGAAAAAAAAGAGTTTGCTTCCAAAACTGATTCTGGGCACGGTTCTGGTTGGAGTGGTGGTAGCTGCGGTTTTGCTGATATTTTTGGGTGGAGAAGAGGAAGAGGATAATGGGAACCTGGGAACCCTGAAATTTGAAAACCGGTCATACGGGTCCGTAAACATTGAGGTTGGCGGGATTGTCAAGAATGTCCAGGGGACTAGCAGTAATCACTGGCCCCTTCCCGATGTCAACAAGGTCCTGATTGATTTAATGCCCGGGACCTATGCCCTCAAGGTGACCTATGATTCAGAGGTGTACACCTACAGTATTTCCATTTCCAGGGGAATCACGACCCATTTTATTTTTGATCCCATGAATTTAAAATAAACACCATTTATACAGAGAATATTAATAATCCGATTCATTTTCAGTTTTATCTCCTTAAATCATGCCAATACAACAACAGGCTTGACATATCGGGTTTTTTGGGGTATTTTAAGGCCTGGAGCTGAAAATGAAAGAATATGAAGGTCAACTAATTTCAAAAGGCTTTAAATATGCGATCGTGGTTTCCCGTTTCAACCATTTTATCACTGAAAAACTGCTTGACGGAACCATGGATGCCTTGACCCGGAGTGGTGCCAAAAACGATGAAATGGATGTGTTCAAGGTGCCAGGTTCATTTGAAATTCCTCTGGTGGTGAAACGCATCGCCCAGAAAAAAAAATATGATGCCATCATTTGTCTGGGATCTGTTATCAGAGGGGAAACCCCTCATTTTGATTATATTGCCACAGAGGTTTCCAAAGGTATCGCCATGTTAAATCTTGAGTATGCCATGCCCATTGCTTTTGGAATCATTACCGCAGATAATACCGACCAGGCCATTGAGAGAGCCGGAAACAAGATGGGAAATAAGGGTTTCCAGGCCGCCCAGTCTGCGATTGAATTATTGAATTTGTTTAACAATGCCAAGATTTAATGTTTCGCATAAAGTACAGCAGGGAAGTTATTTTAAAACTATTGTACCAAATTGATGTATTGGAACTGGAGGGGACCGTCTGTGAAACCATTCTTGAAGATAATCTGATTTTTTTTAAGGGACTTAACCATGACGAAAAAGAGTTCATTAAAAAGATTATTCAAAAGGTGTTGTCAGAAAAAAAGCAGATCGACGGGTTAATTGGGAATCATTTGATCGGATGGTCCCTGAAACGGTTGACTCAAATTGACCGGAATCTTTTAAGAATGGGCATTGGCGAGTCTTATTTTAATAATGAAAAAGCCATTATTATTGATGATATTCTCAGGATAGCTAAAAAATACAGTGGCGAGGATTCCTATAGAATCATAAATGCTATTTTAGATAAGGTTATTCAATGAAGCTATTGCTTATATTGATATTTATCATATCTCCTCTTCGTCAGGTTGAAAATTTCCAGTTTTGTTTTTTATCGAATCAGTATGACATCTTTCCCAATTATGCCAATGGAAACTTTTCACAGAAGGTACACTTTGAAAACGGGAAAACCTTTTCTGAAACCAGAAGCCTGAATTTTTTTGATTTAGACCTGAATTTCCGCATTTTTAAAAACCATGACCACATTCGGAAACTGGATGAAAAGGTCAGGGAGATACTGGAAAATCTTCCGGTGAATTCCATGACCTTGAGGGAGTTTCTGAGTCATGTGGGTGACTTTTTAAAAAAAAATATTACCTATTGCGATTCAGATTTACTCCAGGACCCTGTTTCTGTGATGATCAATAAAAAGGCCAACTGCATTGGTTACTCAAATCTTT
>DAOWKX010000169.1 GCA_030639705.1 Candidatus Aminicenantota bacterium | reverse complement strand
AGACTATACCATGAATATGAAAATCACCATTATAAAAAAAACCATGATGATAAACGAAGTTAAGGAAATCTGGGCCAGTCCCGATATCAAACATCTCAAGGAGATCAATCAGGCTTTTTTAAATAAAGATTTTAAAACCGGGTTTGAGGATTTAGATAAATTGATTAAAAAGGAAATGAAACTGATGAAAAAAATCGGTTTTCCTTTGAAGATCATCACACATAACATTCAGAAAAACAAAAAGGGAAAAATAAAGAGTGATTCGACCATCACCATGGAAGTAATTAAAATAAATCCCAAAAGTTTCCCCAAATCTTTTTTTGAGATTCCCAAAGGTTACCAGGTAGTTGAAGTTTCAACTGGCCCAAATCTTTATTAATTCAATATCCACTTTTCCCGATCCTACAGGAACTGGTTGTGTTATAATTTTTTCAGGAGTTATCTTATGCTCGATGGACTATCCAAACTCTTTGCCGGAGAGTATGGTATCAACGGGTTGTTGCTGGGAGGATTACTGGTTGTATTTGGGATTATCATCATCTTCGCCACCATTCAGTTAAGCAAGAAGAGGAAGAAGAAAGATTAGAGTTAACTCTCATACTGTGGAAATGTGGAAAGGGGGGTGGAAAAGGGAAGGATTCGCTTTTTAAACATTCATTTCAAAAAATGTGAAAAAATCGGGATTCATTTATAAGGGATAAGTGGATTATAAAAAAAATGCAATTCTGAGGTGAAGCTGAAGATTAAGGTAAATAAAAGAACTTATAATGATGCTAACTCGAACACAATTCCTTGAGCAATATGATTATAAATGTAATCAGGGTGAAGATGATGTGAACCTGGGTTCCTTTAACCGTGTTTTTCAGAGCTTTTGCAAAAACATTTTCTTTTGAAAGCTCTTTAATCTGTCGGGCTGTTGTTCGGAGACCCCATTTTTCCTTAAAGATTTTTTTGTGATAGTCGCAGGCATATATCAGGGCAATCAGGGTCCGGGTTCTGAAATCCCCTTCTTGGTCATACATCAGGATTTCCTGTAACTTCAGCCGGGTATGCTGAAGCTGTTTTTCATACCAGATCTGGAAATGGTTTTTTTTATCCAATACTTCATTGATCGCCTGCTTTTGAATTAGATTATTTATTAAAAGCTCTCTATACTTTCTGGATTTTCCACTGAGCCTGGCAATACTGTTTTTTAGTAAACTATCTGTTTGGGGAAGTGTATCCAGAACCATGTCGAGTAGAGACTCTCCAATGGGTTCAAGACTGATCGGCTCCAGGGTATCGCCCTGCAGTTTAAGTTTTCCCATTTCTACTAATTCAAATAAAATCGCTGCCGGCAAGCCGAATTTAATGATGGCAGTGGAGGAAGAGGGAAAGGTCTGTTTTTCTTCATTCAGGGTCAGTAACAGCAGTTCTTCTGAAAATCTCAGGTCTGACATCACCTGAATTATATCAGAAATGTTTCACAAGAGCGAAGAGTATCTGGTTCCCTGATTTTATTCTGGGATCTCAGTTCTTTGGAAGCTGGATAGTGTACTTTATCAATTTGACTTCGCCGTCGTCGTCTTCGGCAAAGACATAGAGATAATTATCTTTGAAGGCGTGATTACTGACCCGGAATTTGTATCCTTCGGGCAGTATTAAATTTGCCCGGTACAGGTATTTCCCCTCCGAAGAAAAAATATCAATGTGCTGTCCGGTTTCATTGGTTAAATCCGGAATAAAAACATAAATCAATCCGTTTTTATCCACCCGGATGCGGTTGAAATAGGTACACTGATCCGGCATGGTTTTCATGAGCTGTTTGATCATATCGTCGGGTATTTTTCTCCCGTTCAGGGATATGCTTTCCAGCCGTTTTCGTTTTATGGCCGGGGTTATTTTGTTTCTTTCCCGGCCGGAAACAGAGAATGAAAAAAGCTCTTTTCCGTTTAGATCGGATTTGTTAATCAGGTAACGGTCGTTTTTCCCAAAGTAAAGAAAATTGTCATGATAACCAACAATCACGCCGGGCGTGGTGTTGGCATCTTTGATGTTCAACCTGGCCTGCCCGCCCTGCCGGGAAGCAGTGGCTTCCAGCACGTCTTCAGCCGGAATTTCGCAAATCAGGTTTTTCTTTTTTGTATTCAAATCCACCAGCTCCAACCTGTCACTTCCTTTTTGCTGACCCATCCTGGAGGGAACGTAAACAAATCGGTCTTCGTCGATAAAAATTCTCGGAAAGATAAAGGTACCTCCGGGAATTTCAGACTTAAGATATTTTCCCGAAATATCAAAAAAATGTATTTTGCTCATATCCGGAACAATCACCCGGTTGCCCTTCAGGAAAAAATTGAATACCATCCGGTATTCTCCGGGGCCTTCTCCCCTTTTTCCAAAGGAATAGAGGAAATTACCGTCTGGAGAATAGACAAAAAACCGGAATTGTTTGATATCAAAAACAAACAGGTTCCCACTGTCGTCCACTCTGAGGGTGGAGACGTTAATAAGTACATCCTCTCCTGCTGTACTGGTTTCCCAGAGCTTTTTTAACCCAAAGTCCCAGTTCCCTTTGAGGGGCAGGTTTTCATTTTTTACCTCTTTTGCAGAAATAAATAAAACCAATAATATCAAAAAAAACAAAATAAGAATTTTTTTCATGCCTCCTCCATTTTTTATAATATAATATATTGTAGACGTTTCCAGAGGTCAAATCGTTTCAAATAATGATTCGTGAACCAGTTTTTATAAAAAAGTGTGAAGGTTGTTCACAATATTTTTTAGATGGGTTATAATGAGAATGACAGGAGGTAATGAGATGAAAAAAATTTTGATTTCTTTGGTTATTGGTCTGCTGATCGGGGCTTTGGCTGTATTTTTTATCCTTAAGGAAACCACGCCCCAGAAGATTGAATCCGCAGAAAAAAATAGCTTTTATGAAGTCAGCTCAAAACTCAATCTGGGAGGGAATCTATATTTTTATGTCAGCACCGAAAAGGTTATCCAGACCGTGGAAGAATTTGCCGGCAAAATAAGAAAGATACTCGAATCCCAGGCAGCCAAGATTCAATCAGAAAAGATGAATCCTTTGGCGATTTTTGATCTTGTTTTCCGGATGATCCGAAATTGCGGCCTGATGGAAATCAGCGGCATTGGAATGAGTTCGATTGCCATCGGAAAAAACCTCAACCACACCACATTTGTGCTCCATCATTATCCGGATAAAGGAAAAGGCCTGATCTGGAACCTGATGGAAAGCGCACCCCATGAGATGACAGAAATAAAACTGCTTCCGGCCAATACGGTCATGGCGGGATTTGCTGATGTTAAACTGAAAACCTTGTGGCAATGGATTAAAAAAGAAGTCGAGGCCTCAAATCTTCCGGAACTGAAAAAGGGAATTCTCTCTGCCGAACCCATGTTGAAAGCCCAGGGTATTGAGCTGGAACAATTACTGGATTCTTTATCCGGCCGGATGGGTATGGTAATGGCTCTGGATGCGGAAAACACTTCCCGGATTCCCCTGGGTCAGATTCCGGTTGATCTTCCCAATCCCGATATGGCCCTGATTTTTTCAGCCGAAAATTCCTATTTGTTTGACCTGTTACAGAAAATGATGCCCTTTGCCCAGAAATCAGAGGAAAAGGATGTTAAAAAATTAATCATCCCGCTTCCGCCCACACTTCCCATTCCCCTTAAACCGGTGATCTGGCTAAAAGACAACCTGTTGTTTGTTGCCAGCAATGAAGAATTTGTGAAATCTATATTATCTGCTCGAAAAAAAGGTGACGGCCTGATCAAAACCGAGGAATTTAAAGCATTATCCCTCCATATGCCAAAGAAGGGAAACAGCTTCCGCTTTATCAGCGCAAGGCTGGTTGATCTGTTTCTGGACATTCAGCAAAAGGCAATGCAGGCCTCTGCAATGGGTAAAGAGGAAGATAAAATAGCCCGGGAAATTTTTGATCTGTTCCCCAAAAATCTGGCCCTGTACGGAATCACCCGGAACAGTGATGAGGGGCTTGTCTTTACCGTGAATACCAACCTCAGCTTTGAGTATATCGCCCTGCTGCCGGCAACCGCAGCAGTTGGCATAGCTGCGGCAGTGGCGATTCCCAATATTCTGACAGCCAAACAGAAAGGCGGGCAAAAAGCAACCATGTCAGACTTGAAAATGATTTCAATGGCTATTGAAACCTATATGATTGATAAGGGATATCCACCTCAGGGCAACACATTGGGAGAGATCAGAGCTCAGTTAGAACCTTTTTATATTAAAAAATTGCCGCTCAAAGATGCCTGGGGAAATGATTTTTTATACAGGTATATCAGCCAGGATGGAAAACATGTTTATTATATCGGTTCAGGCGGCAGAGATGGTGTGTTTGAGGGTTTTGAACAGAGCGGTTTTTATATGGTAACCGGAGTAAATGATTTCAACAAAGATATCATTATTAAAAACGGGGAGTTTACCCTTGGTCCCCAAGTGAAATAAAAGGAGGTTTTATCATGAAGTTAAATGTAAAAGCCTTTGCCTTTACCTGTGCACTGTTTGCGGGAGTGGGCCTTTTTCTGATAACCTGGTGGATCATTCTTTTTTCCGGTGCCACCCAGGAGATTACCTTTGTGGGAAAAGTGTACCGTGGCTATAGTATCAGCCCTCTGGGCAGTGTGATCGGATTGGCCTGGGGATTGGTGGATGGATTCATTGCCGGTGCACTCTTTGCCTGGTTATATAATGTGTTTGCCGGGAGAGGTGACAGGAAGTAATAAAAGTTTATATTTCTTTACCTTAACCGCAGGCTTCGATTTTCATTATTAGTTGTACACTTGAAGGTTTTTTTTTATGGTTATGCTTTTGAAAAAAATGGAGAAGTGAAATGAAAAACTGTCTGGGTTTGATTATACTTTTATTGTTTATATTTTCAGCTTGTGCCACCCACTTTCATCTGGATTTTCTGGGAAAGTCAAAAATCCAGGAAGTAGTTTTGATGGAGAGTCCTCAGAAAGAAAAGCTGCTGGTAGTAGATTTAACCGGAACCATCCAGTCCATCAAAAGTCCGGGGTTGCTGAACCGTGAAGGAGATCCGGTTTCCAGTATTTATTACCGCTTGAAAAGAGCCTCTGAAGATCCCCTGGTAAAAGGAATTATCCTGAGACTGGATACTCCGGGCGGCGAGGCAACCGCCAGTGATATCATTTATCATGAGATCCTGATGTTTAAAGAAAAGACTGGGATTCCAGTGGTGGCCTTAATGATGGGAGTGGCTGCTTCCGGTGGTTATTATGTGGCCTCTGCCTGTGATTATATTATTGCTCATCCCACAACCATTACCGGTAGCATCGGGGTCATTGCCATTATACCCAACTTCAATAAAATCATGTCCCGCCTGGGCATAAAGGTCAATGTGATTAAATCCGGGAGGATGAAAGATGCCGGGAGCCCATTCCGGGAGATGTCCTTTGAGGAAAAAGCGTATTTCCAATCTCTTATTGACGCCATGTATGAAAATTTTCTTCAGGTTGTTTACCAGAACCGGAAAGAAAAACTTTCAATGGAAGCCATTCAATCCCTGGCTGACGGCAGGGTGTATATCGCTCAAAAAGCACTGGATCTGAAATTAATCGATGAAATCGGTTATTTTGAGTCTGCCCTGAAAAAGACCCTGGACCTGGCCAAGATCACGGATGCGGATGTGGTTGCCTATTCCTATTACCCCCAGAGAAAAACCAATATCTATGCCAGTTCCGCTTCCAATAATAGTTCTCTGAAGCTGGAAATCAAAGGGCTGGATCAGGTGATTCCCAACTTAAAACCGGGGATATATTATCTGTGGTTGCCCACTCTAGAGCAAGAATAGGTAAATGATGACATTGAAGGGTAAACCATCTATTTTTTTTGTTTTACTATTTTTATTGGTTTCCATGTTCGGATGTGAAAAACCAGTCAGTAACGAATCGAATAATGAATATGTTAAAAAGATAGAGCAATGGAAACACCAGAGACTAAAAAAATTGAAATCCCCGGACAGCTGGTTGAGCCTGGCCGGACTGTACTGGCTGGAAGAGGGAGAGAATACATTTGGCACCGATTCTGAAAATGATTTTGTTGTTTATAAAGAGGGAATTCCCGGTTTTATCGGACAATTTTTTCTAAAGAACGGGATCGTGAGTTTCAAAGCCGGCCAGGATGTTGAGGTGTTGCATGAAACTCAGGTAATTAAAGAAATCCCAATGGAAAATGACAGCAGAGGCCATCCCACTGTTTTAAAACTCAAATCCCTGAGCTGGCATATCATAAAGCGGGGAGAAAAACTGGGAGTCAGGTTGAAGGATGCCCGGCATCCCCGGTTCCGGCAGTTAAATAAAATAGACACCTTCCCGGTTGATAGATCCTGGCGGGTCAGAGCCAGACTGGAAAGATTTGAAAAATCCCGCATGATGGAAATTCCCACGGTTCTGGGAACCATTGAAAAGCACTCTTCACCGGGGATTCTGGTGTTTCAAATCGATGAAAAGACCTTCCGGTTGGTTCCCACCGGAGATGAGGGGGAACTTTTTGTGATATTTGGTGATTTGACCAATACTCGCGAGACCTATGGCGGCGGCCGCTTCCTGGTGGTTGAAAAACCGGATGAAACAGGTCATACCTGGGTGGACTTCAACCTGGCTTATAATCCACCCTGTGTATTTTCCCATTATGCCACCTGCTCGTTGCCCCCGGAGCAAAACCAGCTCCCCATCCGGGTGGCGGCCGGTGAAAAAATGGTCCAGGGATTCGGCCACTGATTTTCGGACCTTTATGACCTGGAAAAGGGTAAGAGAAAAAGCCCCCTGACCTCTATCTTCTGAATTCTGGTATAATACAGAATGGCTAATGATGAAAAAAAAATATTCTCTGATTGTTTTTTCTATTATTTTTGGCATTTTTATCCTTTCCTGTTCATCACCTGACACTGAATCAATAGAATTTTTGCCCAATTCCATTGCGGTATATGGGGATTCTCGTACCCAGCATGACACGCATCAGGAAGTTGTAGATGCCATTTTACAGGTAGAACCGGTAACGGTGTTTCATACCGGAGATCTGGTTGAAGATGGCTGGAATCCCGCCCACTGGGAAATCTTTAATGAAATCATTGCTCCTCTGTTGGTGATTGCTGATTTTTATCCTGCTCTGGGAAATCATGAGGCCAATTCGCCCTTATATTTTGAAAATTTTAGCCTGCCGGGTAATGAACGATGGTATACTGTTGATATACAGGATATTCACTTTGTTATACTGGACAGTAATATTCCCATCGGGGTAGAATCAGAACAGTATCAATGGCTAAAGAACGAACTGATAAAAATGGCTGATTTAGATGTGTTTTTAATCGTGGTATTTCATCATCCTCCATTCAGTTCCGGCCCGCATGCAGAAGATGAAATGGGTCTGAGGCAGACAATTGTGCCTTTATTAGAAACCTATGGTGTGGATATTGTCTTTAACGGGCATGATCACTTTTATGAGCGGTCCCGGGTCAACACTATTTATTATGTAGTGACTGGCGGGGGCGGAGCTCCGCTGCATGATAAAAAAAAAGAAAATCCCTACAGTCAGGTTTTTTATAAGAAGTACCATTTTTGTCGACTGAGTGTAAAGGATAATCAGTTGATTGTTGATGTATATACCAAAAATTTATCAAAAATTGATCATTTTTATATCAAAAAATAGAATCACACATTTTCATCAGGCTGGCAGCGGGGACAGAAATTGGAGCTTCGGTTATTGATGCGGATTTTTTTTATCTTTGTCCCGCAGATATCACAGCAATGGCCTTCCCGGCCGTACACCTTTAAAAATTGTTGATTTTTACCCTTGGGATGGTTGGGCGGTCTATAATTTGAAATTGTGGTTCCCATATTATCGATGGCCTGCTGAAGAATTATGGGGATAACTTCACTCAAATATTTGAGTTTATCCGGATTAACTTTGGCCGCTGGCTTCAGGGGATGGATCCCGGCTCGGAAAAGGGCTTCATCCGCATAGATATTTCCGATCCCGGCCAGAATTTGTTGATCCAGCAGCACGTTTTTCATAGCCCTGTTGGTTTTAAGTGATTGAAGTGCCTGAAGAACAATTTCTTTATCCAGAGGCTCCCGGCCCAGTCGGGGAAGCAATGGTTCACAAGCCTCCCAGATTCTGGCTTTTCCGAATTTTCGGATATCATGAAAGTACAGTGATAATCCCTGATCCAGAGTAAATTCGATTCGCAGGTGTTTCCTCTCTTTTTCGGCCAGGGAGAAAAGCAGTTTTCCGGTCATACCCAGATGGAGGGTCAGATGGCGATGACGGTCCAGACAGAAACAGATATATTTACCCCGCCGATTTATTCCCCGGATGGATAGTCCGATCAGATTTTTTTTAAAATCATTGATATCTCCCTGAACCGAACGCTTCCAAAAAACCCGGACGTCTTGAATGGTTTTTCCATTCAGTTCGGCTCTTAACTGATGGGCAATGGTTTCCACTTCCGGCAGTTCAGGCATGATTGATTTCAGGAGATATTATATCATGATTGTACTTTTTTTCCGGATAATTTAAAATACAGGATGATAAATTCACAAAGCAAAGTGACCATGATGGTGAAAGGAAAAGCCATTGTTATGGTTCCCGGTTTCATTAAAAAAAAATTCGGTGAGGAGGGATTGATTTACTGGTTAAGCAAAATCACCCCTCAGGCCCGGCAGGTATATGATTCCAAAATTAATGTGAATCACTGGTATCCTTTTAAAGAGATCTTTTTAGAACCCACGGCCAATATTGCCCATTTATTCTATGAATGGAAGTCGCAGCCGGCAGCCTGGGACCTGGGCCGATACAGTGCTGATCATCGATTTGCCGGGCTGGGTAAACTATTAATAAAATTTCCCTCACCCAATTTTTTTATCAATAAAAGTGAGGAATATTTGTCTGATTACTACCGGCCCTGTGAGTTAAAAATCGAAGAAAATCGAGAGGGATTTGCCATTGTAAGGATAATTTATTTCCCGGAAATAGATAAAACCACCGAGTATCGAATCGGGGGCTGGATTGAAAGGGGCCTTGAATTGAATGGCTGTAAAGACCTGAGGGTGGATATTACAAAATCCCTGACCCAGTTTGATCCCTACACCGAGTACACCATCCATTGGCGGTCAAAACCCAAGAAAAATTAAATTCCACCATTTTATACTGAACTCATTTTGGTTTCATCCGGTGGTTTCTTTCATTTTTTTGGATTGCATATTTTTCTTTCCGGGGATATAATTTTTACAAAATAAATCAGGTGAGGTATGTCATGTCATTTTTAAAAGCAAAAAAAAATTCTGCTGCATTTCTGTTTTTTTTGATTTTTGTGTGTACGGCTTTAATGTTAAATACGATTGGCTGTAGTAAAAAAGAGAAAAAACCAGGAGCGATGGTTCCCGGTATAAAAACGGCGGAACTGGTCAGCCATATAACAACCGGAATCATATCGTCTTCGGATTCCATATATATCCGCTTTGTAGAACCAATGGCTAAAGCGGAACAGGTGGGAAAGGTTCTGGATGAATCCATTTTTGCTTTTGATCCCGACATACAGGGAGTCACCCGCTGGAAAGACAATCGCACCCTTACCTTCCAGGCCCGGGAAAAACTTCCCTTCCGGAAATGTTTTTCCGGCAAGGTCCATTTGAAAAAACTGTTCCCGGATCTGACTGATCAAAAAACAGTTTCATTCCAGTTTGAAGTGGCAGGCAGAGAGATCGTGGAGTTTGGTGGTGATTTTGAACTCCCGGACATGAATAATCCCGAGGTGTTGATATATACCGGTACCCTGTCCTTTACCGAATCCATTGGCCTGACTGAGGTACGGGAATCGGTTTCCCTTTACCGGGAAGGGAAGCAGGTTCAGCTAAAATGGCTGGCTCAGGGACATGATAGAGAGTTTAGCTTTCAGTCAGCTCCCATCTACCGGGCAAAAAAAACAATGGGTTTTATGATAAGGATTGACAAAAAACGCCTTGATATTTCTGAGGATATTGAAAAAGTATTTACACTTGAGCCTCTTCAGGCGTTTAAACTGAAAAAAATTGTATTGATGGATCAGGGGAAAAGGCCGGGGCTGGAGATACAATTTTCCCATGAACTGGATTCCCGCCAGGATATCACCGGATTGGTCAGCGTGGAACCTGCTCTGGATATGACCCTCAAGGCCATTGGCAAGAGTATTCACCTGGGAGGTGAATTTCAATTTGGACAGACCTATTCAATAACGGTTTCTGGAATCCGCAGCAAGTGGGGATCAAAACTGTCTGGGATCATAAAAAAGCAGGTTGATTTTCAGGATAAAAAACCACAGATACGGTTTTTACATGACGGCGCATTTTTACCGTCTGCCAATGAACAGAAGGTGGGATTTAAAACCATGAATGTAAAAACCCTTCATCTGAATATCAAAAAGGTCTTCGAATCCAACCTGGGGCAATTTCTGCAGACAGAAAACCTGCAATCCCGAAAACAGCGAAAAAGGGATTTTAATAAGTACAACATCAACCGGGTGGGAGTAACCATAGTGGATCAGGATCTGGCGATTGGAGATATTAAAAATCGCTGGCTGAGTCACCAGCTGGATCTGAAAAAAATACTGAAGCCCGGAGAAAAAGGTCTTTTTTTATTAACCCTGGCTTTTAAAAAAGAGGATATGCTATATTCGGGATTAACCAAAGAAAGAAAATATTATTATGGCAGACAGTATTACTCAAATCCCAATTCATCCGGCTATCTCTGGCGTCACGGGAGAATTTTTAAACCCATTATTCTCAGTGATATCGGACTCAGCTATAAACGTGGAGCCACGACACATCTGGTACTGGCCACCCATATTATTGATTCATCTCCACTAAAAAATGTAAAGGTAATCCTGAGGACCTTTCAAAATCAGGTGGTGGCATCTGAATTGACCGATGGCAGCGGCCAGGCTTTGTTTGAAGGCATTAAAGATAAGATTTTTTATGTGGAAGCAGAGAAAGATGGCCAGAGGAGTATGATAAAACCCGGTGAGATGGCCTGGAATCTGTCATCTTTTGATGTGGGCGGGGAATGGATTTCACCGGATGAGACCCGAGCCTTTATTTATACGGAACGGGGGGTTTACCGTCCCGGAGATAAGATCAACCTGGCTTTAATTGCTAGAAACCAGGACAATACCTTTCCCGACCATCACCCGGTGACCCTGAAAATCTATAACCCCAAGAATCAGCTGATGTTAGATAAAACCTCAAGAAATGGCATTGATGGATTTTACGTATTTAATTTTCAGAGCAAGCAGGAAGATCTTACCGGAAACTGGAAGGCAAAGTTTAAGGTGGGGAGTAAAACACTATATCATAGACTGAAGATCGAAACCGTGGTCCCATATCGATTAAAGGTCCACCTAAAACCGGAAAAATCCCGGCTGGGTCCGGAAGACAACCTACTTAAGCTAGACCTGGGAGCCAATTATTTATTCGGTAATCCGGCTTCTTTTCTCAGTGCCGAGGTGGATGTGATTCTGAATGAGCGGCAGGTGAGTTTTTCCGGCTACCCCGGTTTTATTTTTAAGAATGAAGCCATGAAATTCAAATCATTTAAAGCTAATGTATTCAAGGGATCGCTGGATGAATCAGGGCATGCCTTGATCCAATGGTCTCTTCCTCCTCTGGATCATGTACCCTCGGCACTGTCTGCCCGAATTACTGCCAGGGTCCTGGAGAAGGGGGGACGGATGACCCGAAATGATCTTTTCATTCCGGTTGATCCCTACCAGCATTATGTAGGATTGCAGAAACCGAAATTGAGATACGGATACAGCCGGGTGGGAGATGCTGTTGACATCAAGGCTATCCTGGTTAATGGCCAGGGACAGGCTGTTTCAGGCAGGAGCTTGAATTATCGCATATATAGAAATTCCCGTTACTGGTGGTGGGAGTATGATTCCCGAGATAATTTCCGTATCCGTTACAAAAAGGATTTATATACCAAAATGGTGAAAGAGGGAATGCTCGTGATGAAGAATACCCCGGTAATGATCCGCTTTACTCCTGAAAACACCGGAGAATATTTAATAGAGGTGGGACAGGGTGTCGGTAAGGGTCATACTGCAGGTTTTTTCTTCAGCTCCTATTTTTGGGGTGATTCACCGGTGAGTGATGATAGTGCCGGCACCATTATATTGAAATCCGATAAAAGGGTATATCATCCCGGAGATACCGCTACCGTCTCCTTTCCCGCACCGGGTCAGGGAACCATTTTCCTGAGCGTGGAAAAGGCCAATAAAATATTATCCTCTGAGGTTCAGAGGTGCAAGGCTGGAAAATTCCAGGCCCGGGTTCAGATACCCATCACCAAGGATATGCTGCCCAACGCCTATGTGTCGGTATCCATTATTCAGCCCCATAACCAGACATTAAATGACCGGCCTT
>DAOWKX010000190.1 GCA_030639705.1 Candidatus Aminicenantota bacterium | reverse complement strand
CCTGAGACAGGATCCGGATATTATCATGGTGGGTGAACTCCGGGATCTTCAGACGGTTGATACCTGCCTGAAAGCAGCAGAAACCGGACATCTGGTGATGGGGTCCATTCATACACCGGATGTCCTCCGCACATTTGGACGCCTGATTGGATTTTTCCCCGCGGAAGACCATCAAAATTTAAGAGAGCGGTTAGCTGATAACCTGATGGCTATTGTTTCTCTGAAACTTTTAGTTAATAGTGAGGCAACTTCCCTTATTCCGGCCTGCGAGATATTGATTGTCAACAAAACCATTGAAGTCTGTATTAAAAATCCGCAAAAATCAGCGGATATTCCTAAGTATATTGAGAAGAATAAAGATATGGGTATGCAAACCTTTGATCAGCATCTGGTTGAACTGGTTGAGGCCGATAAGATTACCTTGGCCGAGGCCAAGACTGCATCTTTCCATCCGGATCAGCTGGAAAGAAATATGACCATCGTGGGTCAATAATTATTAGCGGATAAGGATCCGGAATTTTTAAATCATCATTATTGCGGTTTATCCGTAGGGATCAGTTTGTGCTGGATTAAAAAATCCAGTAATTTTTCCGCGACAATCTTGGCACCTTTGCCGGAGTAGTGAATATGATCGATATGGGTTTCATCCCGGTTATGGGTGTCCAGTATGGGTCTTGTGTCCAGGAAATACACATGATCAAATTCCTGACTGACTTCGATTAACAGATCATTAAACTGATAAATGAGATCTCTGGCTGCTTTCACAATGTATTGAAGCTGTTTCCATTTAATCAGTGTGGAATTTTTGTCAAGGTTGGACAGCTGGTAGTAAAAAGGATCTATGGGCATGAGCACTACCTTGATGTGGTGATCCTTATAAAACTCAAGTTCTCGATATAATGTCTCCCTCACCATCTGGAGCATTTCACTTCCTTCATAGTGGTCATATTTTTTTCGTTTTCCCTCATAGTTGTAATATTTTAATTGTCTCTTTTTTCGGAGCCTGGAAATTTTTTCCTGCCTCCTGGTTTTTAACCGCTTTTCTCCGGATAATTTACGAATAACCTGTCTCCCATAGTGAACAGTGGCGATTTCATCCAGAAATGATTTTTTTTCTATGAACCGGCGGTCAGCCCAGGTAATTTCCGGAAACCATTTTTGTCGGTAATAACTCAGGAGAAAAACATCATTGGCCACCTGCATGGTGATCACAGCAATCCGGGATATATCAAAATGGTGAAACACCTCATGCCGAAGTCGTTCAAACGATTGCCACAGGTTATAAGAGGGAATACCGGAGTTTAATACATTGAGCGGGATTCTCTTTTTTTTCACCAACCGGGCAAGGTGAAACGGATAAGTCTGGTTGTTCCTGACACTGTCTCCAAAGGGGATTGAATCTCCGGCATTGACAATAATTTTGTTTTTTTTATCGATAGGGTAGGGTCCTTGACGGAAGCCTAAATTATCTATTTCCAAAAAGCCTCCCGGGGATTTGAACCCGGGCTTGAGGGTAAATTTCCGTTTATCTTTGATCAGCATCACGTACACAACTTTAGAACTGACCGGATTTTGAAATAACCACTTACCATCCCTCAGACGCACAACCACCTGGAGCGTTAATTCCATTATTAATATCATAATCAATGTGGTGAGCAATACCGTTGATATTTTTAATATGAAGGTTCGTTTCCTGGCTGAGGAAGAAGTTGCTCCGGGTTTTGATTGTTTTTGTTGTCCCCGCTTTTTGTTCATGCTAAATGCCTCCGTTTATAAAAAAGGTCTAGGCTGGGCTGGTTTTTTTTGCGATGACAATAAAAAATCCACCTTCTCCGCTTCCGGTCAGTATTTTGCTTGATTCCACCATGATCCGGGTCAATTTGGTGCCGGGAGTGTCCGGCTGGAAAAGTTTCTCGGTTTCATGAAATCCCTCGAAGGGGACTGGTTTGGGAATACTTTTAACAAAGCTGAATCCGCTATCATCAAGCCAGTGAAGCACCTCTCCAATGGTATGCTTGGATTCATGGGGATTTTTATATTGGTCTGTAAACCAGGCTTTCCTTTTGGCTTTGCTGATATTTTTATTGATGGTTCTTCGGTCTAGAAATTTTAATTTATCCTTTGAGATACGAAAGAGAAATCGGCGAATATCCGTATATATTCTTCCATATTTATGATACAAACCGATGAGAATATATCCCCGGGGTTTGACTAACCGGGATAAGCTTTTAAACCCGAGCAAGGGATCACTGGTATGATGGAGTACTCCGTTGCAGATAACCAGATCGAAGCGATCGGATTTAAAGCAGGGACGAAACAGGTTCATCTGGATAAACTGGGCATTATGCAACTCGTTCTTATCTTTGAAATTCTGTGCCATCTGAAGTGAATTGATACAGATATCCGTCCCGATCACGATTCGATTGGATACGGACAAAAAATTGGTCAACTGTCCGGTACCGCATCCGCATTCTAAAATCCGGGCACCGTAGGGGATCTGGTCATCAAGTAATTTTGCAAAGATTCCCTGCCTTGATTTTTCAATCAAACTGCCGACATTATCAAAATCATCATAGTCGGGGAAGGGGGTTTCTTCATAAAAAGTTTTGATTTTTTCGGTTACATCTTCTTTTGCGGGATCCCATTCATTGGGCCAGAATAACCGGGGGATATGATCGGATATGGAATAATTCTGGGCACAGTTTTGACAAGTCAGGTTTTGCTTTTCAAGAACCAGGTATCCTCTGCATTTGGGACAACAGAGAAGTTCAATATTATCTTTGATAAAATTTTTTTCATTGGCTGGCATTTTATTTGATTGTTTAGAATAAGGTGTAAATAAACGGGGTAATGGCGCTTCCCTCGGATAAGAAAATAAGGAGGCCAATTAACAACAGGATGATAATAATTGGTATTAACCAGAATTTTTTGTAGAATTTGATGAAATCCCAGAATTCCTTAAGAATACTAATCTTTGCCATTTAAATGACTCCTGTTAAAATTGTTTTTCAATACCGGCATGGGGGACGCAATCTTCATAATAGGTTTTCAGTTTTGGGTTTATTTTATGAATTAAAAATTTCTTTCCAAACAATCTCATGGTGATTGATATGGGAGTGAGGATAGAATAGTAAACCAGTGTGGATATGATTTTAAAGATAATATTACCGATAAAAGATGAACCGATCAGGGCGATTTTAAAAACCGGGGAAAAAAACCGTGGTTTTATCAAAATAGCCAGTACTAACAATCCTTCAAAAGAAAAAATAATAATTTTTAAGGTTAAAGTCAGTGTTGCGGAGAATTTATAGGTAAAAAATCCGATTAAAATGAATAACAGTACGGCAAAAATTCTGACCTGTTTCGGGTTATAATCAAATTTTATCATCAGTCCGGGGTAAACTCCCTGGCCCAGTTTTTTTCCATCTGAATAAAGTCCTGGGTATATTTTTCAATCAGAAAATCTTCCAGAACCAGATAATCCATGTTGGTTCTCATAAAGCAACGGTAGGCATCTTCTGGAGAATTGACAATTGGTTCTCCTCTCACATTAAAGGATGTATTGATAATGATCGGGCATCCGGTGAGCTTATAAAATTCATCGATCACAGAATAGTAATAAGGATTGGATTCCTTGTCTACGGTGTGAATCCTGGCGGAATAATCAACATGGGTGATGGCCGGTACATTTGATCTTTTAATATTCAGTTTTTCCAGTCCTTTTTTGGTAGGATCTTTGTCCGATAATTTTTTTCGTTTTTCGTTATTAACATCATAGACCAGTAACATATAGGGGGAGGGATGGTTGAAATCAAAATATTCTTTGGTCTTTTCCTCCAGCAACGAAGGCGCAAATGGTCGGAAGGATTCTCTGAATTTAATCTTCAAGTTTAATTTGGATTGCATGGATTCGGAACGGGCATCGGCAATGATACTTCTGCCGCCCAGGGCCCGGGGCCCGAATTCCATTTTCCCCTGAAAAAATCCCACCACTTTTTGTTCATTTAACAAAAGAGCGATTTTTTTGCTCATTTCAGTTTTGCTCAGCTCCACATGTTTGATGTTTTTGCCGGTCAGAAATTGCTTTATTTCTTCTTTTGAGTAATGGGGCCCCAGGAATGATCCTTTCTGGGAATCTTTGTTTGAATGAACGGTTCTCGGGTTATTTAGATGTTTATACCAGACATACAAAGCCGCTCCTAAAGCCCCTCCGGCATCACTGGCAGCCGGTTGGATCCATATATTTTTAAAAATCTGTTTTTTCAGAATTTTCCCGTTGGCAACACAATTTAAGGCCACTCCACCGGCCAGGCAGAGATTATCCGAGTCAACTGTTTTTCGGGTATAATGGATGATTTTTTCAATGATATCTTCAATGACTGCCTGGATGGATGCAGCCAGGTCCATATCGATCTGTCGGATTTGAGATTCCGGCCTTCGCCGGGTGGTACCGAATAGTTTTTCAAATCTTTTATTGGTCATGGTCAGTCCCACATGGTAGTTGAAATACTTCAGGTTGAGTCGAAATGAGCCATCTTCCTTGACATCGATGAGTTCTTTTAAAATGAGATCTTTAAATACGGGTTCACCATAGGGGGCCAGTCCCATCAGTTTGTATTCGCCGGAATTCACCTTGAAACCGGTAAAATAGGTGAAAGCCGAATACAGCAATCCCAGGGAATGGGGAAAATAGATTTTGTTCAATATTTTGAAATCATTGTCAAACCCTTCGGAAATGGTCATGGTATCCCATTCTCCGACTCCGTCCAGGGTCACAACAGCAGCTTTTTTAAAGGGAGAGGGGAAAAAGGCGGAAGCAATGTGGGATTCATGGTGTAGGGTAAAATAAATGGGAATATCCGGATTGCCGATTTTTTCCTTGATGATCTCTTTGATGAATATTTTTTTTTTGGTCCAGATGGGAATGGCTTTCAGGAAACTGATCAGTCCCCTGGGTGCAAATTGCATGTAAGTGGTCAGGAGCCGGTCCAGTTTTAAAAAGGGTTTTTCATAAAATACCACATAATCCAGGGCATCAACCTTCACGCCGGTGTGTTCAAAACAATTTTTCAGGGCATTTTCCGGAAACTCGGCATCATGTTTTTTTCGGGTAAACCTTTCCTCCTGTGCAGCATAGATGATTTCTCCTTGATGTATATAAAGCAAGGGGTAAAAATGTATAGAGTCCAGT
>DAOWKX010000025.1 GCA_030639705.1 Candidatus Aminicenantota bacterium | reverse complement strand
TCTGGTGGGAGTCAGTTTTAGGATGGTTTGAAGAGCATCTCTGATTATCAAAGATATTTTTTGTTTCGCTTCCGGGAATATCTTCTTCGCTCCCTCCGGGGCACGCTCTTAAGAAATTCCCTCACGCTCAATTAAAATATATAACCCTTATAAAAACTGAAATACATATTAAATTTCATGTTTCTTTTAAGCTGAATTTATGTTAAAATACACCTTCATGAGTAAAAAATTATCTATAATTTTTGTTACTATAATAATAGTCTTTTTGTTTCTATTTTCTTTCAATTTATATTCTATTTCCTTAAAAGATCACAACCTGATTATCATTACCCTTGACACCACCCGGGCGGATTATATCGGATATTACAATCATGATAAAGTTGATTTAACTCCCAATATTAACCGGATTGCCCGTCAGGGAGTGAGTTTTAAGAATTGCTACACCCCGGTTCCCCTCACCCTGCCCGCTCACTGTTCTCTGTTTACCGGGAGATATCCCCTGGCCCACGGGGTACGTACTAATACCTCCTATAGTCTTCCGGAGGATGAATTGACCTTAGCGGAAATTTTTAAAAAACAGGGGTATGTGACCCATGCGGTCGTGTCTGCTTATGTGGTGGCCTCGAAATTCGGATTGAGCCAGGGATTTGCGGTTTATGATGATGCGCTGGATTCCAGTAACTTGATAAACTCATTTAGCTCGGAAATTAAGGCCCGGGCGGTTTATAATAAATTCAAACTGTGGTTTGATAAAAATCATCGGAAAAAGTTTTTTTCCTGGGTGCACTTTTTTGATCCCCATCAGCCTTATGAACCCCCGGATCCCTACAGCACTAAATTCAGTGGAGATCTCTATGCGGGAGAGGTGGCCTATATGGACGAATATGTTGGCAAAATCATATCCGACTTGAAAGAGAAAGGGATTTATGAAAAGACCCTGGTGGTGATTTTTGGAGATCACGGGGAAGATCTCGGGGAACATCAGGAATATGGCCACGGGACTTTTTGTTACAATTCGTCTCTGGAGGTTCCCCTGATTTTTTCAAAAAACCTGGGATTCAGGAAAGGCTCTTTTGTTAATATCAACATAAGCCTGGTGGATGTGATGCCCTCTTTATTAGAGCTGTTCGGATTTAAATCCAATAAAACCATTCAGGGACAATCCTTTTTGAATCTGAAAAACAATGATTCCGGAAAAAACAGCCGGCTCCTGTACTTTGAGAGTTTGTATCCCAATGAAGAGATGGGCTGGGCACCGGTTATTGGATTAATCGAAGACAATTTCAAATATATTCATTTACCCAAATCCGAATTGTATGATCTGAGTGCAGACAGAGGTGAAAAAAATAATCTTTTCTATAAAAAATACAATATTTCTCAGCGCCTGAATAAAAAACTTGAAAAGTTTATCTCCGATCATTCCGAAGAGAAGGCGGCTTTTAAGAAAAAATTGTCATCCGAGGATATTAAACATCTAACTTCATTAGGATATATATCTTCTTTTAAAAAATCAAAAGGATTGATTGATCCCAAGCGGGGGATTGCCTTCCAGGGCCATTTGAGGCGGGTTAAACAATTAATCGTTGATGAGCAAGTCGATCAGGCGGAAAAAACACTGATGAAATCGGTATCCGATGAACCCGACATAAGGACCCCGGCTATTTATGATTTATTTGTTGAAATATATATGAAAAAAAAGGATAAGGCCAGATTAATCGAAATCCAGCAAAAGGGGATAAAGGAATTTCCTCATAATAATCAATTAAAGATTAATCTTGCCAATTCTTATTTCAACTTTACCAACTTTAAAGCAGCTACCAGGCTGTGTCAGGATATACTGAATATTGATCCCACCTATTCCAGGGCCTTCATACTTTTAGGTAAAATAAATTTGAATCAGAACCTATTTTCAGAGGCCAAACGGAATTTCAAGCAGGCCATACAATCGGAACCCCGCAATTATGCCCTGAAGAAAATGTATTCCGAATTATTAATCAAAACCGGAGCAATCCCGGAAGCCGTGAACAGCTTAAAAAAAATCGGCCACAACAAGCATCTCTTAGACAATCCGTTTGATCATCCGATTCTGGTGAAAGTAGCGGCCCGATTAATTAGCCTGAAGGAATTGACTTCGGCTGAAGCCATACTGAATAAAATCATGGAGATGGATTCCAAAAACCCGGATGCTCTGACCGAAATGGCCGGGTTGGAAATCAAAAGAGGAAATCTTGAAAAAGCCTCTGATTTGTATGACCGGGCACAGGGTATCGATCCTGAGTCTGCCGGAATCCATTGTCACCAGGGGATTCTTAATCTGATATTTTTTCAGAAAACCAAGAACCGTAATTATCTGGATAAGGCCCGGGACAAATTTAATACCTCAATCGATAAAAATCCCTACTATGCTCCGGCAGTAAACGGAAGGGCCAGTGTTAACTTATTTTCCAACCGGATTGAGGAAGCGATCGAAGACTGGAAAAAAACCATAAAGATTCAACCGGATTTCATCGATGCCTATTTCAATTTAGGGATTGCATTTATCAGACTCAGACAGGGGGGTAAGGCCTTAAAATATTTAAATATACTGAACACTCGATATCTCAATCGCTTACCCCGATCTCAACAAAATCGATTGGCGAGATTGATTGATGAAGCAAAAAAAGCAGAGTGAATAAAAAAACAGGAATTGCCAATCGGGATTGGAAAGATTAATTCGCTAATTTTTAATTTTTACCAGGGTTTTCAGGTCATTTATTTGGATGGATTCGATGATTGAATTTTCTCTGATGGGGATATATTGATTTTTTTCTTTAATGGTTATGGTATGAAAAACCATTCCCCGCCCGGTTTTAATTTTCAAGGTCAAGGGAAATACAGCGGCCTGGTCTGTTTGTCGAATGGTTATATCGGCCATATGATGTTTTTTCTGTATCGAAACTGAGATTTCCGGAATTTTTCGTCTGGTGATCCAGTGGTTTAAAAATTTAAAAATAAGCGGACTTTTTTTACTGAACTGTCTGATAAAATCCATGGTGGTCATACTTTTATATTTGCCGGTTTTCAATATGGTCCTTATCCGCTTGAAAAATTCTTTTTCACCTATCATGTCCTTGAGCATCAATAACACAAATGCCGCCTTGTTATATACAATGGTCTGGTAGGCTTCATAATCATCATGAATGGTTAATATTCTTTTTCCATATACCACCGGTCCGAATTCATTGACCCGGTATATTTCTTTTTTCAAGCGTTTCAGGATTCGCTTGAATTTTTTTTTGGAAAGGGTTTTTTCCAGAAAAAAAAGCAGTGAAAACTGGGCAAACCCTTCGGTGATCCAGACATCCTCATAGGAATTCCAGGAGATCATGCCTCCCCACCACTGATGGGCCAGTTCGTGAATCAGATGATTGGTAGGGTCCTGACTGAGGATAATGGGACTCTTTCGGGTGATTCTCTGGCTCAAGGAAAGATCCGGATTATAATTGAAAAAGATGAAACCTTTGTTGCTGACGCCTCCTTCCTGAATGTCTTTGCGCAGCAACATATTAATTTCAGAAATATCCAGACCACCGTAATGTTTTACCAAAAAATCAAGGGATTCTTTGAGTTTTTTAAAATTAAAATATTTTGAGACCAGGTCGAACCGGGATTTAAATTTTTTAAGCGGTTCGGTAAAGGCTTCCAGGTGAAAATGTTTTGACTCTACTCCGGCAGCAGTGGAAAAAATTTTGATAGGGATTCTGGATTCGATTTTCTTTATTAAGTTGAATTCACCGCAGGCAATGGTCAATCCCTTAATTCCGCTGGATTCAAACTGAAAGGTATTCCGGGTGGATTGACGGGAACGCATCAGCTGGCCTGAGGCCAGACAAGAAAAGTTGTTTGGCAGGGATATTGTCAGCCTGGACTTGAAAAAATCGAGGTCTGTATTGGGGAAAAAATGCTGGGCATTGGACAGAAAATAAAATTTATCCCTTTCTATGGTTTCGATTTCAAGGGTCTGTCTCTTGAATATATCGGTACAGTCGATTTCGGGTTCGATGTTTCCCTGGTAAAAAAAGGACAGGGTGTTAGTCCGGGGACCCAGGAAGTAATAGGCTTTTCCCTTCCGGATAACCGAAAGACCTTTCAGGGTAAGGTCGAGGCTGGCCTTTATTTTCAGGCCTTCATCCAGGTTGAGAATCCGGAAGGAAGACGGGGTTTCAAAGGACATAAGAGCCGTGCCGGAAAGAAAATCGGATTCAGGATTGTAAAAAAGGTTCAAATGTATCTGGGAGACACGATCTTTTTTTCGGATCATGAATTTTGGTTGTCGGATGGCATTATAGTTGAGAATGATCTTATTATTTTCTGAAATTCTCAGCCGGGTATCCGGGGAGATGGTCTGGTTGAAATCATACAGATAAAAGGATTTTTTATCTTTCTTAAAAATGATTAAGTTGTCTTCTCCCTTGAAGGGTAGATACCAGAATTCTTTGAATTGTTTGATCTGAATCCCGAAAAATTCCCGGTATATGGTTAATAAAGGGTGTACCGGGCTATTCCGGCTAAGCGATTGGAATTGAAAGGCCGTATCTGATAAAAAGGTTTTATCCTTTAGAATCAGTATTCCCCAGTTGCCGGATTTCCTGATGGAATTTTCTTTAAATAACCGGGTAAGGGTCACCTGTTCTTCCGGGTCCGAAGGGGTGATGCTGAATTCCCAATCACCAACGAAAAACAGTACCTGGCCGAACGGATGGGACAGGTAAAAATGGCCGTCCCTGAAAAACAGGCTGGCATCACCCAGGCTGATTTTTTTATTGAATACTCGATACTGTTTGAAATTTTCGATAAAGATGAGGGGTTTTATTTGATTTTTGATTTCCAGATTTAAATATTTATCCTCTTTCTTCTCATAGATGAGGGTTCCGATTTCCCCATAGGTTTTAAATTTGGCCTTGTAGGTGAGTTTATTAGTTGGGTAGGTGACAAATCGAATTGATAGAGATTTCTTAAAGTACTCCTCCAGCAATTGCCAACTGTTATCAGAAAATTGTCTGGATAATTCAGTCCATTGTTTTCCGTTGATGAGTTCTGTTAGCCGGCTGTCGGCCATTAAAAGCATACCGGGTAACCACAGAAAAAGGATCAATAAAAGTTGTTTTTTCCCGGGCATATTCTCTTATTATTATACCTCAGGCCGGGCAAAATGTACAGAAAATTTTTTCATTTCAAACGGATTTTACCTGATAGGAGCGAATGGAAAATCACATGATTATTAAAATGCAATGACAGGTGGTGTTGTTCGGGAACCATTACGGTCATGACCATCATCATATTCATCTGTTATAAATGATTCGCAATGACGACCTGTTTTCACCGCTTTTGTCGTCAACAGCTCACCATTTATTCATCACAGATTTCATATGTGACGGTGCCCATGTCCTCCATTTGCGTTCCCGAACAACACCACCTGTCATTGCATTTAAATCATTGATTGAAACTGGAATTATTTTATTATTGTATAGGAAATCAGGTATTCAAAATTATTGGCTAAG
>DAOWKX010000195.1 GCA_030639705.1 Candidatus Aminicenantota bacterium | reverse complement strand
TTTTTTCTGTCCCAGCTTCTCTCCTTTAACATTATACGATGTTCAGGATAATCATAATTGAGATAATCGAAATTGCTGTTTATCATTTGTGCAAGGGTGGTTTTTCCCACCTGCCTTGGCCCTGTTATAATGATGATTTTTCCCCCTAGATCCTTTTTTAGAAAATCCTCAAGATATCTTTTCATACGACCATTATACCTCTTATTCCCGTTTCGTCAAGACTTTTCTGGAATTCTCTCCATTTTAGTCGTAATTGCTCCAAAACCCAAATGAGGAATACTAAGTATGAATCTACCCATGGTTGGATGAAAAAAGAAAAAGGTTAAAAATATAAAAGGGATATCCTGATCCCACTGAAGAGAGAACAATTTTCAGTTGACTGGGATTTGCATTTATGCTATTTATTCATATCATGCAAAAAATACTCACCTATGTAATCCAGTTTGCGGTTGTCATGTTTGCCATTTCTATTCACGAAGCCGCTCACGGCTGGATGGCTAATTATTTAGGTGACCCCACAGCCAAAAATCAAGGGAGGGTCACCCTCAATCCCATTGCCCATATTGACCTGGTGGGAACCATTATATTCCCCCTGTTATTAATCGCCATGGGTGCTCCGGTCTTCGGCTGGGCAAAACCCGTGATGGTAAACCCTTATAACCTCAGAAATCCAAGACGGGATAACATGTTCATTTCCGCTTCCGGTCCCGGAGCCAATATTTTGGCCAGCATTTCAGGAATAATACTCTTTATCATCCTAAAAAGTTTCAACATTGTTTCACTTGTAAATCCCGGAATTATAACATTAATCCTATTCTATCTGATAATAATCAATATTTTCCTGGCCATTTTTAATTTAATACCCATCCCTCCCCTGGACGGCAGTGGAATTATCGAGGGTCTGTTAAAAGGTGAAGCACTGGAATCATATCAAAAGATCAAGCCTTTCGGCTTTATCATCCTTATTGTCATCATCTATGCGGGATTTCTTGATATCATTGCCAGGCCAATTCTAAATTTCATAATAAATATACTTGCCTAGTTCAAACAAAATGGTAAAACCGGCAACAAAGAGCAATGCCTGGGCTAGGTAAAATTGATTAAATCAGGATATAGTAAAGCCAGATGAACGAGACCGATATCTATCAAGTTCAAACTGAATTTTTTGAAGGCCCACTGGATCTATTGCTCTACTTAATCCGGAAAAACAAGATGAATATCCTGGATATCAGAATCTCAGAGATCACTGCCGAATATCTTTTTTATCTTAAAAACTGCCAGGGAATTAATCCCACCCTGGAGGGCGACTTTCTCATGACCGCTTCAACACTCATTTATATTAAATCCCGTTCTTTGTTACCCAGGCCTGGCAGTACAGATGAAGCATCCGCCGAGGATAAACTCATTCATACCCTGATTGAATACGATAAAATTCAAAAAATATCCAGACTGTTACAGGAAATGGAAACCCACACTCTATTGTTATGGAAAAGAGAAGAGGTATCAGAACATTTCGAACACAAAGAATTTGATATCGAAGAAGTCTCCAGCTTTCAGCTGGCGGAAATTTTCCTCAATATTGTAAAAAAAAAGGACCAGGAAGAATACCTTTACCTTGAATCAAAAAACTATCCCTTGGATAAAAAAATTGAAGAGATTCTTCATTTAATTGAAACCAGTGAATACCTGAATTTTTTCGAATATGTTGATAAACTGGATAGCATAGAGGAAATCCTGGTCAGCTTTTTTGCCCTGCTGGAAATGGTTAAGCAACGGTTGGTTGTGGCATTGCAGAAAAGACTATTTGACTCTATTTCCGTATGGAAAAACCAGCAGACAGACTGAAACATATGAAACAAAATCAAGATTTCAACCTGGATACCATCGATGATAAAATCGCCTTTATCGAATCGATTCTATTTGTCTCAAAGGAACCGCTGGAACCCGAAAAAATTATGAATTTTTTAAACTGTAAAAATATTCAGGAATTCGAAAAAATAATAGCTAAAATGGACGAATCCTGTCGGCAAAGTGGAAGAGGCATTATCTTACAGAGAGCCGGAGGTGGACTCCAGCTGGTAACCAAACCGGATATTCATCCCTTTTTAAAAGATTTCTATACCATCAAAACCTCCTCAAAGTTAAGTATTCAATCACTGGAGACCCTGTCTATTGTTGCTTACAGACAGCCCGTTACCATTGCCGAGATTTCTGACCTGCGAGGGGTCAACTCCATCGGAACGGTGAAAAACCTTTTACAAAAAAAATTAATCAGAATTTCAGGACGAAAAAAAGTACCCGGATTACCTCTCCTGTATTCCACCACCCGGGAATTCCTGCTCTATTTCGGATTAAATGACCTTACCGAACTCCCTTCACTGGAAGAATTAACCGAGATGTTTGAAGAAAAAGAACAGCCATCTCTTTTTACTATTAAAACATGAGCAACCCATGAATGATCTAATAAATCCCAATATCATCGGCTTGAATCCCTATGTCCCGGGAATTCCGCTGGAAGAAATCAAGCTGCAGTATAAATTAAAAAAAGTAATAAAACTGGCATCCAATGAGAATCCCTTTCCACTCCCTGCCAATGTCATCAAGGCCATTAAAAAAGAGATCGGGCAATTAAACCGCTATCCTGACTCTGATAGCCATGAACTGAAAAATAGTATTGGCCAGTACCACGGAATTGACAGCAAGAATATCATTGTCGGTTCCGGGTCTGTAGAAATCCTGAAAATGATTATCAAGACCTTTTTGAAACCGGGAGAAACGGTCTTAACATCTAAAAAAACTTTCTGCATGTTTAAAATTGCCACCATCGAACACGCAGGAATATCTGGACTGGTGGAAACAGATATGGATGAGAACTATCACTATGACTTGGATAAGATGCATCAAAAACTGGATAGTAAAACAAAAATCATCTTCATTGCCAATCCGGATAATCCGACAGGAACCATGATCTCCAGAGCAAAAATTCTTGATTTCATTTCAAAAATTCCCGATGATATCTTCATTGTGCTGGACAATGCCTACCAGGAATATGTCACCAATCAGGATAATCACCTGGATGGGATTGATTTGGCCATAAACCGGAAAAATATCATTGTTTTGAGAACATTTTCCAAAATTTATGCCCTGGCAGGATTAAGAACCGGATACGGTATATCAAATGAGAACACGATTAACTATTTAAATCAGGTCAGGCTTCCATTTAATGTCACCAGAATCGCCCAAAAAGCAGCCCGGGTGTCATTGGAAAATGAGGATTTTAAAGAAAAATCAGCTCAATGGAATCAAAAAAATAGGGAATTCTTACTTACCCGGCTGCAAAAGCTGGGATTCAGAGTCATACCTTCAGAGACCAATTTTTTATTGTTTTTCCCCAACCACGACATTCAGGAAATGAATAGCAGACTCCTGCGAGAAGGTGTTATTATCAGACCGCTTCAGGCCTTTGGAATTCCAGAAGGCTTCAGGGTCACCATTGGTTCTGAGGAAGATATCCGGTACTTTAGTAAAAAACTGGAAAAGATAGAAAACGATCTCTCATGAACCGATTGTTTGTTTAATCCTATTTAGTCTGCTCTCTTATGGCTTCAATCCTTTTTAAAACCGGGGGATGACTGTAATACAAGAAAACCTTTAAAGGATGAGGGGTTAGATTGGATAAATTATCAGCACTCAGTTTTTTCAATACAGATATGAAATCCTCTCCCTGGTTCGTGGTTTGCAGGGCAAATTGATCCGCCTGAAATTCATACCTGCGGGAGACAACATTCGTCCATACCGAAAGTAAATTTGAGACAGGCGAATAGAGGAATCCGAAAAAAATCAAGCTGGCATATATTGAAAGCTCCTCCATTTTAAAGGCCGCGAACAATCCCTCATTTTCTATGAAAAAAGAAAGCAAGAACAATAGCAGCCCGGTTTCCAGTATGGATACAACCATCATTTTTAGAACATGGCCGAGTTGGTAATGTCCCATCTCATGGGCCAGGACACAAACCAGTTCGTCCTGGCTATGCTTTTTAATCAGAGTATCAAAAAGAACAATGCGGCGGGACCTTCCAAAACCCGAAAAAAAAGCATTGGCTTTGGATGATCTCTTGGAGCCATCCATGGTGTAGACCCCCTTCAGGTGAAATTCATGTTTCCGGGCATAGGTTTCGATGGCTTTCCTGAGTTCACCCTGCTCCAGTGGGACAAATTTGTTAAACAGGGGCATGATCACTATTGGTGCAATAAAGGTGAGAAAAAGCTGAAACAATGAGACCACCACCCAGATATAAAGGGGAGCCAGCTTCCCGGTTTTTTGGAAAAACCAGAGAACCAGGGCCAGTAAAGGTCCTCCTAAAACAATGAGCAGCAAAAAACCTTTTATCAGATCCAGTATGAAGGTTTTGGCCTTGGTCTTATTAAATCCATACTTTTCCTCTATCACAAAAGTGGAATAGATGCGAAAGGGTAAATCCAGAAATCCGGAAAAAACCACTAAAACCAGCATGTAGACCAGGCCAGTCAGAATTGGAGAAAACCCGAAGGTTCTGACCATTTGATCAATGAAATTAAAACCACCGATGAGAATAAAAAAAATTAAACCGGCGGTACAAAAGGTAGTCTGAATTAAACCGAATTTTGATTTTTCTTCTGTATATTGCTGGGAGCGATGATATTTCTCCTCATCAAACACCCCGCTGAATTCCGCGGGGAGTGATGGTTGTAAATGCTGATTATTCATCACCTCCACAACAAAATCCAGAATGTATTTCGCCAGCAGTATGAACAGTATTACAATAAGATACACATTCATGGGAATATCTCCCGATCTCGGGATATTTTATAATTTTTTCATTAATGAAAAATACTTTTCGACCTCTTTTTTCATTACCGGAGTTAACAACAGAATGGCAATAAGGTTGGGTATGGTCATAAAGGTAATAACCATATCCACGAAATGCCAAACCACTTCGATCTTTCCCAGACACCCCAGGAAGACAAAAATACCGTAAATATAACGATACGGTTTTATTGATTTGGTTCCAAACAGATACTGACTTGCTCGGGTTCCATAATATGACCAGCTGATAATGGTTGAAAATGCAAAAAGAATCAAGCCACCGGCAACAATGTGTTTTGCCCAATTTCCTATTCCGATTTGACCAAGGCCCCGGGTAAAGCCAACCAGCGTCATTTCCACTCCTTCTTTACCACAATCCCATGCTCCGGTGAGGATAATCACAAATGCGGTTAAAGTGCAGATAATAATGGTATCAATAAAAGGACCCACCGAGGCAACCAGCCCTTCACGTACGGGGTATTTTGTTTTAGCAGCGGCATGGGCAATGGCAGCCGAACCCTGTCCGGCTTCGTTGGAAAAAAGCCCCCGCCTGATACCCCAGGTCAGGGTCATAATAAAGGCAGATCCAATAAAACCGCCGGCGGCTGCAGTCCCGGTAAACGCATCACTGACAATCATTTTTATAACTCCCGGTATGAGGTTATAATTCACTAAGATAACAATAAGGGCGCTGATAAAATAAAAAAACGCCATAAATGGAACCAGTTTCGAAGTAACCTCTGCAATCCGTTTGATTCCCCCCACAATAACCAGCAAAACCAGCCCGGTAATCAAAATACCCGAAACCCAGGTGGGAATCGCATAATTGGCCCTCATCACATCGGCCATGGAATTGGATTGTGCCATATTCCCGGTTCCCATGGAACATAAAATGGCCGCAAAGGCGAAAATGACTGCTAATTTTTTAGCAAAATGACCCAGCTTATCCTTTAAGCCCAGTTCCATATAATACATGGGTCCCCCGGAGACCGAGCCATCCTCATTCACAATTCTGAATTTCAATGACAGAGTACATTCAACCAGTTTCAGCATCATCCCTAAAAAACCGGTAAGCCACATCCAGAAAATGGCCCCGGGTCCGCCATAATAAATGGCCAGGGCCACTCCCACAATGTTCCCGGTTCCCACAGTGGCTGACAGGGCTGTGGTCAAGGCCCTGAAATGGTTGATATCTCCGGTGTCTTCCTTTTTATCGAATTTCCCACCAATCACACTGAACGAATGGAATATCTTCCGGATATGAAGAAATTTAAACTTCAAAGTGAAATAGATCCCTGTGGGCACCAATATGATTAAAAGCAGATATCCGCCAACATAATCATTATATCCAACGATAATCTTATCTATAAAATTAAAGAATGATTCCATGATTTTACCTCAAATCAATATGAATAACCTTAAAAGGCATTACAGATAATAAAGTACTGTATAGCTTATGTAAAAAAAAAAGTCAAATACATCTTTTTTTAAAAATATTTAAAACATAACCCGGGTTTTTGGAGATAATTAATATAAAATGCAAGGAGATTTTGTGAAGGAACGTAAATGGAGGGTATGGGCACCATCACATATGAGTCTGCGTAAATAAATGTTGAGCTTTTGACGCCTAAGATTATAGAAAAGAGGCGTCATTGTGAAACATTTATAGCAGATGAATATGATGATGGTCATGCCCGGAGTGGTAACTGAATAACATCTCCTTGCATTAAATGTAAAAATGGGAGAACCTTTGAGAGAATATCTCTTGCCTCTACCTGCTCTTTATACTAAAATAAATATTTTCCACATTAAAATGAACAAACAGATAAAATGGGGATAAAATGAATTTT
>DAOWKX010000140.1 GCA_030639705.1 Candidatus Aminicenantota bacterium | reverse complement strand
TCATATTTTTGCCTCATCTCCTCTTCTTTTGCTTTTGATGGTCTGAATCCGACAGGGAACCATAAAAAATGTCCGGCAGCATGAATTTGAAAAAAGAATCTATCTGCAATTTATACTGCATTTTTTATGATCACCGGTGTTTTTTATTCTCTCTGAAAGCAGCACGGGAATATGCATTTATATGAAAATCAAAATAATTCCGATCCGGAAATTTCATATAGGTCTCATATGCAAGCCAGGCCACCATCAACGCATTATCTGTGCATTGTTTTGGTGATGGTAAATATAAAGGTATATTTTTACTCTGAAAAGCCTCTTTGAATTTTTTACGTAACAGAGAATTTCGGCTCACGCCTCCGGCGACAATCACAGATTTTACCGAATGGTTCTTGACGGCTGATTCGGTTTTCGAAACTAAATAGCCTATAACCGAATAGAGAAAAGATGAAACCAAATCCCTAAACAACTGGTTGTCCCGGGTAAGCTTGTGCTGCCGGGTATAACGCAATACTGCCGTCTTATATCCAGAGAAGGAAAAATCATTTGATCCATCGCTCATTCTGGGAATGGTAAAAGAAAAGCGGTGCGGATCACCTGAACCGTAAAGTCCATCCAGTATTGGACCACCGGGATAAGGCAGCCCGTAGAATTTGGCAATCTTATCCATCACTTCTCCCACTGCATCGTCTCTGGTTTTGGCAATCAATTGAGTCTCAAACTTAGACACCTGATAGAACAACGAAGTGTGGCCGCCTGAGACTACCAGGGCCACCAGTGGATACTCAATATCAGGATGATCGATAAAAACGGATTCGATATGAGAATGGATATGATCCACCGGTACCAAAGGTATTTTTTCTCTAAAGGATATTGCTTTGGCAAAAGATAATCCAACCAGAAGGGATCCGATTAAACCCGGCCCCTGGGTTACCCCGATCAACTCGATATCATTCATTTTTTGTTTTGATTTTTTTAAAACCGACTCGGTTAGGGTATCAATCACCTCCAGATGAGTTCTGGATGCGATCTCCGGTACAATTCCTCCGTACTCGGCATGAAGAGGAATCTGAGACTTTATCTTTTCGGCAATGACACTATTGGTAGCTCCCCTTTGAATCAAAGAAACCGCAGTTTCATCACATGACGTTTCTATACCAAAAATGAGCATAGAATCCTACATTTTGCCCTTTTTTATACCCTTTCTCGTATAAATAATGCGCATGATATCGGTTGCGATTTCTTCGATGGATTTATGGGATACATTGACTACGGGCCAGTCATTCTCTTGATATATCCTCAATCCAAGCGCGATCTCACTCTTGATCTTCTCCGGATCTGTATAATCTCCCAGATCATAGTTACTCAACTTCGACTGGCGTTCCATCCGAATCAGATAGAGGCGGTTGGGATTGATCGTCAGGGCAATGACCTTATCCTGATCAATGGCAAACAATTCTTTGGGGAGACTAAAATTTACAATAACCGGAATATTGGCGACTTTCCATCCCCGGTAAGAGAGATAAATACTGACCGGTGTTTTGGAGGTTCTGGAAACCCCCAGAATGACAATTTCAGCTTCATCCAGAGCAGACACACCAATGCCATCATCATGCATAATGGTATAGTCCAAGGCTTCTATTCGCTTAAAATACTCGCTATCCAAATGACGAAAAAGTCCGGGCCGGGCCAGGGGAGATATCTCCAGAAAATCAGTAAATCGGGTTAAAACAGGTCCAAGAATATCCACTGTGGGAACGGCATGAAGACGCCCCAATTCCGATAGCTTCTGGCGAAGTTCGGTTGAAACCATGGTGTAGATGATAATACCATCCACGGCAACAGCTTTTTCTATGATTTCATTTATATGCTTGAGGGAACGCACATTGGAGATGGTTTGCAAAATAATCCGGGTGGTTTTAAATTGGCTGAGCGCAGCTTGTACAACAGTCTCACAGGTTTTTCCCGTGGCATCGGAAATAGCAAAAACATGCCGTTGATAAGACAAGTTCGTTCGCCCCATGGCCTTCCCATTCTAGCCCATACAGTCAAGCATGTCAAACTTTAGAAATGCCTAAAACCATCCATAACCAGTGCGGTTGAGACGCTCATATCTTGTTTACTGACCTCATTACTGGTATACTATGATCCATATCTGTTTAAATAATGTCAAAAAGGAGGTCCGCCATGCCCCGGAAAAAAAAGAATGAGAAGAGCAGAAGCGAAGAGTTTAAACTGGATGGTGCCGAAATTATTAACAAAATACAGGAATTGATTCACCAGGGAAATATCCGGAGAATTATTATTAAGAATGAAGATGGAAAAACATTAATAGAAATTCCATTGATACTGGGTCTGGTCGGTGCTGCCCTGGCACCGGTTCTGGCCGCTGTCGGGGCAATCGGTGCACTGGTGGCAAAATTATCCATAGTGGTTGAAAAAACAGAAGAATAACCCCATCAATTTAAAACCAGAAAATGATATGATTTACCAGAGAGGCCATAATTGAAAAAAATCATTCCCCTGTTATTGTTGATAATGACATTCAATTATTGTCATACTCAAACAAAAACAGAAGGGCTTAACCTTATTTTTATCAGCCTGGACACAGCCCGCTTTGACTATGTGGATACCGGTAACGGAGCCAGGGCCAGAACACCGGCCTTAAAAAATTTCTCAAATAATGCCATCATCTTTGACAAGGCGTTTGTCACCATTCCCGAAACACTTCCTTCCCATCTGTCCATTTTCACTTCTCATTATCCCCACCAACTGGGAGTCATGCACAACCACTCCCGGTACAATGGTAAATATCCAATGATTCAGGAGGTGTTAAAAAAGCAGCGATATTATACCTATGGCATAATATCTTTGATGTCTCTTATCGAGCCGGGTTTCTGGAAAGGATTTGATGAATTCAACCGTCAGCTCTGCTCCCAGGAAATCAATCATTTATTCCTGACAGCAGATAAGATCTCCCATCATGCCCGGATGAAATTGGAAAAAATAAAAAAACGAAAATTCTTTATGTTTGTCCATTTTTCCGATCCCCATTATCCCTATGGCCCACCCACTGTGAAAGGCATTTTCAATGTATATTTAAACGGTAAAAAAATGGGTCAATTAAATCCATATAAGGGGATGATTTTGCCCAGACAAACATTGAATCCCGGTAAACATCAATTCAGGTTTGAAATGGAAACCAGTGCTTCTGATTTTAAAGGAATGGGTATAATCGAATTAACCCGCGGTTCTCCGATCACGGAAAAATCCAAAAACATCGAATTCAGAAAAGATATTTTTTCAGGCTGCTATTTTATGAAAGGGAATAGCGCATGGATGAACCTGGAATGCAAACAGAAAAAAGACATTCACCTTCAAATTTTACCCAAATTAAAAATAAAGAGCGCTGCACGGATGTATCAAAAAGAGGTGGAATACCTGGACGAACACCTGGGTCATTTCCTCCAGCACATCAAAAATCAGGGACTCATGAAAAAAACCATCATCGTTATCTTCTCTGACCACGGAGAAGGCCTGGGTGAACGCAACAATTATCTCGGTCATGTTGAATATGTCAACCAACAATTCATCAGAGTCCCATTAATGATTTATATTCCAGGAAAAAACCGACAGATCATTGATACGCCCGTATCAATGGCCGGACTTTCTTCAACCATACTGGAATTATTAAAACTGAAAGGAACAAGCTTCAGACATTCATTCCTGAATTTACTTCAAAATAAAAATTCGCCCGCCAAACCCATTTATTCATTCACCTATCATACCCCGGGTAAATCCAATAAAATCTCACTCATCAAATGGCCCTTTCAGGGCATTTTCAACTGGATCAATACCGAACAATCCAGCGAATTGTACAATCTGGAGTTGAGCAATTCATTTTCAGCAAATCACCAGATAGAAAAAGAGAACTTCAGTAAAAAAACAAAGCAATTTTTCTCCTTTTTTATAAAGGAGTCCCTGGAACAAAAAAAAAGAATTCTGCTCTCAAAATCTACCAACAGAAACATCGATCGTCAGAAGATCGAAAAACTCAAACGTTTGGGTTATATTAATTAATCGTTCAAAGAAATTGGGTACTTAAATTTCCTTTAAAACATTGCAAAGAACTCCGGGGTATGTTATATAAATTAAAAAGGCATGGGTCCTGGAATTAAACATCATCATTCCGCTCAAAATCAAGAAATCCTCTTGAATTTTATTGGCAACCAGCTATATCCTGCTGAAAAATATCCCCGGACCCTGTTTCCGGATTTACCCAAGATTCTCTATGACCAGTTTATAGTTATCATCAGATCAAAAAGTGATCGATGGGAGCGCTTCCAGAAAACAACCGATCCGAAAATACTGAAAGAAATGGTCCGTGATATTCTTAATCTGAAGAACCTCCTGAAAAATCACCCCCACAGCCTCATTTTAATTTATCGCTATCTGATATCTAAATATATCGGTTCCAAACATCAAAAACCTGAAGTAAAAGAGGACATTCTTCAAGAAATCATCACCCGATTGTTAGCAGATAAAATTTCAAAAATTCAAAACCGGTATGATTTTAATTTTAAAAAAATTCCATCTTTTACATCCTATTTGATGGTCACCGTCCGTAATATACATATAGATATCATTCGTGAGGGAAAAAATCGAATGTTAAAAACAGTCGAATTAACAGAGACCAACCAGTCGCCAGCAACAAATGACTTTGAACCCAGCAAAGCTCAATTTTTCATAGAAGAAGAACTAACCAAACTGCATTATATCCTGAAAATGTACCACAAATCTCGCCTCAAAATCGAACTCAGCCTGAAAATCAAGTTTCGCATTCCGGTTGGCGAAGAGGATGTGCGACAATGTTTTCCCGGGTATACCCCGCAGGATGAATCTACTCTAACCAGGGATTTCAAATTCATAAAAGATAAAAAGGTATTTGAGATCATTAATCCAATTTATAACCGCTATGAAAATAAAAAAAATAAGAGTGATACCATTCGAAAATGGATTGCGGTTAAAATTGATGAAATAATCACTCATCTTAATCGAACCCATGATTATGATGTTTACGACTTTAACAACATTTCGGATCTGATTACTTTATACTATCAAAAACAACCATTAAAGAGAGCCAAAAATGAAATTTAAAAAAAGAAATGCCTTGAAAAAGCATCTGAATGATCAGGATGTCGCGCTGTACGTTGACGCTTTATTAAAGGATGATATTTCAGGTTTATCCGATATGGTATTGACCCAGGTTGAAAACTGCCCTTCGTGTAAAGATGAGATACTGGATGTTTTTCTGACCTTAAAAAACACCGGTTCAACAAAAAGACTGACCCCTTTGAAAACCATAATACCACCCGAAGATAAAAAAATAATCCGCCAGCCTCCATATAGGCTTATTTCCCGTATTGCAGCATCTTTTTTTATGCTGGCATTGCTACTTACTTTTTATTTCTCAGTGGTTCATCCCCATTTCTTTCAAAAAACAGAAAAATCCCTTGCCCTGTCCACATCATCATCTAAACCGGCAACTCAGGAAGAACAGAATGAGCCCGAATTTCAATCTGAAATCAAATCCATCAGTCAGAAAGGCTCAAAAAATGACTCGGCCTTAAAAAAAATTCAAAATACCCAAAAACCAAATTTTAAAATCAATCCCAATCTTGAGTTCATGGTAAACAGCCAGTTCCGTAACGAAACCATAAAAGTCAATTCACCGGTTAACAAAGCCACATTCAGAGGGAAAATATTATTTGCCTGGGAATCGTTTTCCCCCAGTTCTATCCAATTGAAAATCCTTAATAATAAAAATGATATAATATACCAATATACCCTGAATCAAAGTGAATTTGTTTTAAAAGAAAAACTCTCACCGGGGGTATATTACTGGAAACTGGAAAGTCACACCGATTTGTTGTATGTGGGGAAATTTTTCATAAAATAATAGGATTACTCCCCAATAAGAATAAAACTACTCCAGTATTTTGGAAAAGCAGTAAACCGATCCCGGATTAATGTCAATTTTGCTTTTTGAAGGGCCACGGGAAGAGGCATATTTTTCAAAATATTCCGGTACAATTCAATCATTAATCTGCAGGTGGCCTTATCTTCTACTTTCCAGAGAGAAAAAATAATATTCTTTGCTCCTGAATAAAAAAAGCCTCTATTCAGAGCAATCATACCCTCACCTTTAACGAGTTTACCGATCCCACTCTCACAACTGCTCAAAACCATCAGTTCCGCATTCAAATCCAGGTTAAATGTCTCCTCCGAAAACAAAATCCCGTCTTCTCTGTCTGAAGGCTCTTTTTCCGGTGAAAAAAGGAGTCCCGAAAGTTTCGGATTTTTCTTATCATTCAGACTGTGGGTGGCAATATGAATGAACCGATAATCTTTCACCCCTGTTGACTTGAAATGGCTCTCCTTTGCCTGCTGATGAAAATATCCCACAGCCTTTTTATCATATCTTCTGAACAAATCGATGATGGATAACAATTCCCGCTCTGAGGCCAGGAGCTGCGGGAATTGTTTCCCGCCAAAGCCATATGCCCGGAAATTAGACAGATAATCCAGATGTTCTGGTTTAAACTGGTCACTGGAAACAACATAGCCCTTTTTTTCTTTTTCACTGAATACCGGGGCAAATCCAATAAAACATTTTTCTCGCTGTTCAGGATATTTTAAATCCCTGGATTCCCACAGACTCGCAGAATAGTGATAGGATATAGCATGGTGTCTGATCAAATAATCAATATTTAAAAAATCTCCTTCTCTGCTTTTTCCTGAGACCAGGGATTCAAAGGGAATATAATACAGATAGCCATGGGGTATTATAATTAACTTAGGCTTGTCTTTTATCCAATCATAAATAGGTTCAATCAAAATTCTGTACAGCCTCTGGCTCAAATAAACAAAGGTCTTTTCCTCAATTTTTTTAATCGAACGGTAATATGAATTGACCACTTGCTGGATTTCAGAACCAGCATAGTGGTGGGCCATGTGAAATTTGTTTCTGGTTAATACAAAGGTGGTGATCATATCCCGGCCCACAAAATATTCAACCATAACTGTATTATGGTCCAGTTGTTTTTGCAACTCTGGAATTGAAACCGGATCATACTGGTATTTTAAATTGTAATATTTCGGATACTTCTTTTCAAAAAATGTAATTAATTGTTGACATTCATTCTTTTTTTCAAAATATTGATATTCCAATTCGTCAAGGTTTTGTTTTTTTTCTATCAATCTGTTCTGATAATATTTTTCCAGATAAGTACAAAAATAGGCCAGCTCTTTTTTCAATCCTCTCTCTTTATCCAATAATTCTTTGGGGATACCGGAAAATTTCTTTGCTTTGGATTCGATAATAGACTCATATAGAAGAGCCGCTTTGCTTTTTTCAGAAAATCGAAAAGCCTCTGCTTTATACCTGGATTCACCACTCATTTCATAAAGGGAGCCGGCTGCCTGAATGGCGCTTTCATAAATATCATGTGACTGTTCCCCAAATAGCAGTTTATAATCTTCCGACCTGAATTCCCGTCTGATCTCATCGATCAGGTTGGCAATAAGATGGTAGGTATCAACAGAGAGTTTAAGGAGATCGATTTTTTGGGGATTGAACTGATAATTCATTCGCAGCGCCTCAGCTTTATCAGCCAATACTTTCAGTAACTCACTTTTTACATAAATATTTTTCAGAGTTGGATTGGAATGAATCCGGGTATCAGAAAACTGGGGGACCATGGCAATCAGAGACCTCTGATAAAAGTGAAGCGAACGGTCGAATTGGTTTAGATAAAAATGGACCTTACCCAGTTGATAATAACTATCAGCAGTTGAGGGATGGCTCTCTCCATAACTATTCTTTTTGATTTGAAGGGATAATTCCAGGAATCGTATAGCTTCCAGGTAATCTTTTTTCAATCTAAGACAAATACCGATATTATGATAACTGCTGGCTGTAGCCGGGCTCTCATCTCCAAATGATTCAATTCTGATGTTTAGAGATTTTCTAAAATAATGCATGGCACGATCAAACGAACCTTCAAAGCCATAAAGAATTCCGATTTTCTCATAAAGAGATGCCATTAAGGGATGAATACCCCCATAGGTTTCGCGGTATATTTGCAGTGATTTTTTAAAATAGTCTTTTATCTGACGAAAACTGGAAAATTTTGTTATTCCGCCATCAATAAAAGCATATTTTTTAGCAAAATCCAGCTGTAAATAACTAAACCCCCTTAATTTTATAGAGAGGGATTTATTGTAAAACTCAGTGGCCTTTTGGGTATTGCCCATGTTCCAGTAAACCAGGGCAATGCTGTTAAAACTTTTAGCAATCTGAAGATGGTTTTCGTTGAATACCTGCAATTGAAGGGTTAATGCCTTCTGGTACAACCGCAGGGATTGATTATACTCTTTTTTTGAAAAATAAATAAAGGCAAGCTTTTTATACTGATTGGCAAGATCAGCATACTCATAGCCAGAATGTTTTAATACCAGGTTCAGGGATTTATCAAAATATTCCATTGCTTTCTGATGATCCCCCATCTCCTGAAAATTGGATCCCATGTGAATATGACACCGGATGACCTTGTCCCAGTGCCCTGAGGTTTTATAAATCTCCATGGCTTTTTTGAAATAAAAATTCGAACTCTTGAACTGGGACTCCTGAGCCAATTTCTGGGCCGTTTGATCAAAGGGATTGGGTATGGATTCGGTTTGGGGGGGGGATACAACCGGCTTCTGGGTGCAGAACTGCAAAAATATTATCATCACCAACAGCCAAACACACCGTGAATTATACATAACTCTCTAATAATATTATAGAATAAGTATCTCTCAAGCACAACCACTTCATATTACCAAAATCCAGCACCTAAATTTGGATATTTCCCCAAAATTAAGATCAAGCAGGCGTGTCGGCTTCCCTTTGAATGGCTTGCGAATCCCATTTCTCGCCAACATCGAAAATGGGATGAGACGCTCCCAAAAACGAGAAACGTTTTTGGGTAAAGTGAAAAGGGATAGCGACTACAGCCTGCGAAAAATTTGATGGTGAATT
>DAOWKX010000211.1 GCA_030639705.1 Candidatus Aminicenantota bacterium | reverse complement strand
GGCGTTCTTAAGAGTCGGGCATCGTTCAATGAAAAACCATAGCCGACAAAAATAAGACAAAATAATGCCAATAATACTATTTTTTTCATGAATTCCTCCTTTTGAAGTTTTTTTGAGTTAAGCATTGATTCATCTAAACGATTATTGTAATACGTATTAGAAAACGGATTGTTTTGGATGAAAAACAAAATAATTAAAAAATTCAGATGTGTGAGTCAGGCAAAGGATTTACCGCTTTTTTCCTACCAGAGTTCCGATAAAGGAAAAAACAAAACAGATTACCCAGAAGTAGGCCATGACAGCGATTAGATTGATGGCCCGGTGAGTTATACCCAGTCCGCTTCCCAGGGCTGAATTCAGCCAGGTGTTGAAATTGAATTTCAGGAGGATTATCTGTACCAGTGCTGCAATCCCAACATAGAAAAAACTGAAAATAACTGCTGTGGTAAACTGCTTTTTACGGCCCATATCCTGGCCAATAATGGCACCGATAAATGGGCCCAGTACCAAGCTCAGAAGACTGATGCCTACGGCCAGGGTCCATGGATCTACATTCATCCAGGTGGTATGCAGGTACCTGAGTGGAAAAAGTGTGAGTTCATTTTGAAAAAGGGTCAGGATTTTAAAATTGGATGACTGGTTCTGAATCAATACACTCAATAATACACCACCGTAGGATAATAGAAAACTGATTAGAAGGCCCAGCATCAGACCGGTCAGTAAATTCCCCTTCCTGTCTGTTTTAATGGCCTTTTTTTTATCTCTATCCAGCAGAGGCTGGGTTTTTTCTGGGCTGACGGGGTCATGGATCTTGGGTTCACTTTCCTGGGATCGAATGATGGTTTCTTTAATGGATTCGGTTGGAGTGGATAGCTCGGTTCGGGGAACATCCATAGGATTAATAAAGGTGAATTCAAAAACATCGACCTTGATTTTATCAGAGGTCCGCAAATTTTTTTTTTCCACCTTGATACCGTTCACAAAGGTGCCATTGGTGGAATCGAGATCCATAATTTCAAAACCGTCTCGGGTTCGGGAAATTTTCGTGTGCCTGGCAGATATGGTGTTTTCCTTCATCGCCAGATCACAGTCAGAGCTTCGACCGATTATAAAATCATCTTTGGTGATGGAGTATTTTTCTCCCTTGAAAATCCCGGTTTCCCCTTCCAGGTAAGCATTTTTTTCATTGTTTTGATCCATTTTTTTCTCCTGTCATAAACTATTTAAATTGTAGAAAATCAGAAAAAAAATGTCAAAATAAAATTTTCATAATAAAGTCCCCATTAAAATCGTCGGGATGACCCGGTTGACATCTAAAAGATTTAAAGATAACATAAATAGGTTAAAATTTCTCTTTTCAAGGGAATTTTGACTGACTTATTTGCTGTGAATCAATGATTTTGATTGTTGAATGATGATGAGGGAAGTTGATAAAAAATTGATTATTTGAAGTTGAAGGGGATGGATTTTTATGTATAATAAGGAACGCATCATAGAAGAAATCAAGAGGGTGGCCAAGAAATTGAATGCCTCCAGTTTAGGACAAAAGGATTTTGAGTTGAATTCCACCATCCCCCTTGAAACAGTAAAATATTATTTGGGGTCGTGGGAACAAGCCTTGAAGCAGGCTGAGGTAGAGGTTCCGGATACCAAAAAATCCGCTCAACCTAAAGAAGAAGAATCCAGGAGCAATAAAAAAACCTTGAATGAAGATAAATTATTACTGGAGCTCATTCGTATTTATAAAAAAACCGGTGAAGAACCTACTACCCTGTTGGTGGATACCGAAGGGAAATACGGGGAGCATATTTATAGAAAATACTGGAAGAGTCTGAATGAAGCCTTTGCCCAGGCCAGGAAAAGATTTCCGGAAAGATCTGAGAATTTTAAAAGAAAAAAAAGCACTGTCTCTATTGAGGATGCCGAGGTGTCTCTGGAGAAATATGATGATGTTGAGCGTCCCGGCTACAATGAGGAGGAGAGGATGGAAGAGCAAAAAATAAAGTTTATCCCCCAGACAATCAGGCCCAAAGAAACCAAGAGGAAACCCAAAACCGTTGGAGCATCCATGGATTTTCGCGGACTAAAGTTTGCTCCTGCGGACAAAAAAGGTGTTATTTATCTTTTCGGGATAGTCGCTCATGAACTGGGATTTATAATCGAATCCATCAGTCCGGAATTTCCAGATTGTGAAGGAAAGCGATGTGTTGATCTGGAAAATAATCAGTGGGAGCATATCAGAATACAGTTTGAATACAGGTGTTCTGATGTGAAGAAACAGGATATGATTGAGACTGAATGTGATCTGATTATATGCTGGACTCATGATTGGACCGAGTGCCCGGTTGAGGTTCTGGAGCTCAAACCTGAAATGGAGCGGTTTCAAAATTTTCAGCTTATTTAAAAATTTTTTGTGATGGTTATATACTTTTTTTTGATATAATATTAGGATTACAGAGAGAGAGTAACCCGGAATGAAGATAATACCCGTAGCATCAGGAAAAGGCGGAGTGGGGAAGACGACGCTGGCCTTGAATCTGGCCCTGGCCTTATCCAGACGATATAAAACGGTATTGATAGACCTGGATGCCGGGACCTCCAGCCTGAGAAATTTTCTGGAGATGAAAATCAACCAGGATATTTACCACTTTCTAAAAAAAGATGTCCCCATTGAAAAATGTCTGGTTCCTCTCGACAGGAGTCTTGATCCGGAGCAGCAGTTTGCCGGTTTCCGGATGATTGCTTCACCCAAGAACTTTATCTCAGAAATTGTAAACCTGGATGGGCCATTAAAAATGAAATTGGCACGGGGAATCAATCAACTGCAGGCAGATTATGTGATCATGGATATCAAAGCGGGTCTGGATTCTCATGTGCTGGAGTTTTTACCGATCAACAACACCGGGATATTAATTTTTACACCTCAGATGAAAGCTGCTATCTCCACGGCTGTTGAATTGGTTAGGGCAATTCTGTTAAGGGTTTGCCGAATTTGTTTGAGTCAGAAAGCCAGTCGGATGACTTTCCGGGATATTTTAAGAGAAAAAGATTTCCAGGTTTTAAATTCCCTTATTGATCGGCTGGAAGATTCATATAACAGAAGAATCAAGAACTTTGATGATTTTTTTCTCGAGGTGGAGAAACGTTTTCCTTATAGTGTGATAATCTCGCAGCTGAAACAATTCATTACCCGGTTCAGAGTCTATTTTGTTTTAAATCAATTTAACGGTGTTGAAGAATCTGCTGAGAATATCATAAAGCCCTTTATGGAGAAACTGAATCAAATGGTGTCTTCCGACATCATGATAACCAACCTGGGCTGGGTGATTTTTGATGAAGAAATTCGTCGATCGTCTGAGGATGGATTGCCCTATCTGGTGATGCAACAATACCGTAGAGAACCTGAAATGTCAGCAGAAGATCGCCTGGATGCAAAACTCAGAGAACTGGTTGGATTGGATACCCAGAAGCATGAACCGATACAAAAAATATCAGAACCAGCTATGACAAACAATGAAGTTACCTACCAGCTGGATATATTACACAGGATGTATGCCCGTGGAGCCAGTAAAGATCCGGAGGCAAATTTTGATTTTATTGTTGCTCGGTTACAAGCCCTGAAGTCCAGTTCCATTCATCGTTTTGGGATGCAGAGAATCTTTTCCTCCATGGAGATTCGCAGGGCTTTCTACTCCTGAATCCAAAATTCTTCTGCAAGCAATTCTTCCACTGCTTTCTCATAATACAAAAACTTGACCCCTTGCTTTGTTTTAATCAATATCGCCCACCAGATATTTTCCGTCTTTTTCTAAAACAGCCACAATAACTTCTTCTGTTCCGCCGCTGGTTTTTTCGCATTGGTAATGGAAAGCGTGCCATGTGCCCTCTGATTCTGTTTCGGTCTCCAATTTTGTAAGGGTCCATTTTGAAAATTTCTTGAAACGCCTCACTTCTTTCTCTGCCCGCTTTTTGTAACGCTCTGTTGATAGATTTTCAACCGCTTTTACATCGCCAGACTGGGCCGCTTTAATATACATGTCTGCCGCGTCCCTCGGGTTTGCCGGCGTTTTTCCAGTCCCGTTCCCGCAGTTAAAAAGGGACAGTGATACAACCAAAACGATTCCGAAAAAAATAAATTTTTTCATGATGACTTCTCCTCAATATTATTTCTCATTTATTTTTTGCTTCGAATAATGACTCTATTACCGCTGTTTTCCCAGTGATAGAAAATATCTTTAATTTTTTAATTTTGGGAAATCGTGTTTGATCTCCCAATGATCCACAACAAAATATCTCTGGGCCACACCGAAATTTCTTTTATATATGGTCAAAAGATCCTGGTTTCGTTTTTCCAGTTTTATCCGCCCCCACTTTTTCTCAAATAAATTCAGTGATACTTTTTTGAACCCTTCTTTTGGAAGCTGCCGGTGAAAAATGAGTGTAACATTTTGCAACTCTCCCTTGCTAAACCCGAATTTCAGGGCATGGATCAAGTCGTGGCCTTTAATGAGAACATGACCAAAGCTCCATTTTTTTTGCGGATCGCAGCCTTTCATTACTTTATACGACTGTTTGACTTGTGCGCAGGTATTCCCTCTGTTAAGCTTTGTCATAACCGCGGCTTTCCAGTACTTACCCGGTCCAAGGAGTTTTGCGAGGCTCACCCTGATCTGATCTGTGGTCATAGACCCTGCTTTCACTTCACCGGTATCCCTTTTGGGCATGCTGTTCTTTAGATGCCAGTTGTTATTCACAAAAGACAGGGTGACACTGTCATAATCCGAGTTGGTCCAGACTTTAATTTTTTTCTGCAGCCTGTCGGGGGAAAGCTTTCCCCATTTTCTCTGGGCCACATTTAACAGAGCAGTTTCGAATCGATTGGGATCGAAAGCCCTGGCGCCGAAAACAATTGTGGCATTTTGAACCCTGCCGTGTTTAAAGGTGAATTGATACTCTTTTACTTTTCCAAGGAGTTTTCCCGATACCTTTGGGAAATCGTATTTTTTACGGTCATTGCACTTGAGTCCCTTAAAATGTTTCTTGACCTCATTGCAGGGCATCCCGAGCCGTAAATCTTTAAATACCGCTGCTTTCCAGCTGGTATTGGTTCCGAGAATTTTCTCCAGCGATTCCTCCATTTTGGCCATTTTAGCCGCAGACTTGTTGTACGGAAACGATTGAATATTTAAGGTGAAAACAAATACTGAAATCATCAAAATGATTAAAAGTTGTCTCTTCATATTAACTCCTCCTAATTCTTTTTCCCAAAATCAATTATAAATTTAAATCGTTTCATGGTTTTTCCTTTTCAAGGTATTAATAACTTGCAAGATTCATGCCAGGATTGAGGTTTTTTTGGTGAAAAACCGTAAAGTGCCGTCAAACCAGTATTTTCAGGGTGTTTTGTCTAAGTGTGGCTAACGGGGATCCTGGAGAAAATGGCCCATTGTTTGCAAACACTGCCAACTGAGTTGGTAGCAACTTTAAACCTGCTGACATTTTTTTTCCATTAAAATCTTAGCCATACCAAGAGATAACGCCCGTTTGGAAGACCTGATCCCCTTAACACAGCACCAGTGATTTACCTTGTTAAGGGTAAATCACTGGTAGCTAGTACGGGCTAATTCGATGGTTCGGCTGCAATCTTGGCTTGGGAGTGGTGTTGATTGTACTTAACCGCCAGCCCAAGCAGGCCGCCTATAACCATCGGT
>DAOWKX010000013.1 GCA_030639705.1 Candidatus Aminicenantota bacterium | reverse complement strand
TTTACCATCACGGTAAGGGGCACCTTGATAGGTTTCCCAGACACCATCCCGGGGGTGTATTTCCATTGTTTGATGGCAAACATGGCGGATTGACTGAGAAGTGGATGGGTGGTCTTAATGGATTCCAGCTTGAAAATATTACCGCTGTCATCAATCTGGGCTTGAAGGATTTCCAGACCCTGGACACCCAGTTTTTTTGCTTTTTCAGGGTAATCGGGATTTACTTTTTTTATCAAGGCCGGTTTTTTATAGGTCTTTCCGGAAGTTTCTTTCATTTTATTGGTTTCACTCAGGGGAGTTCTGAAAAATGATATAAAATAAATTTTATTATCCGAACCTTCAAATCCGATAACCGCAGTTTTGTTGAGAGGTATGATGATTTTGGTTTCCAGCAGGGGGGGGGATTTTTTCTTATTTTCGATTACATTGACCTGGAATTGATTTTTCTGCCTGGAGATCATTGTCAGTTGAATGGTGACATTTTTTTTATTGAGTATAAAGAGCCGGGAAGACTTCTGTTGGTTTTTTTCTCCTATCAGAAGATTTCGAAAAGTGATTAGCTTCACATCCTTTACATTAAAAACACGCTTCAGGGAATCCCGCTCTTTCAATATGGGAATATTCGCAAAATCCAGGTTCCCGGGAATTATGTTCAGATGGTAAGCACTGATCACTTTTGAGGTGGTGGGATCATTTTTTCTCAGGCCTTCATATAAGCGGAGCTGTACGCCGGTTTCACTCCCGGGTAATCCGAGACAAAGGGCCAGATGTACCATTTGAAAGATCAATAAGTGATGAATGGCTTTCTTCATGATTCTTCTCCTATCTTTCAACCCATATGATGGTTAGTTCCGGATCTTTTTCTTTGAAGATATAAGTGTAAGCTGTCTTACCCTCAATCTTTGCAGATTCAACCAGAATCACTTCTTTTAATTGATCGGGTTTTCTGTGAAGCAGTGGAAAAAATATCTGTACGGCAAGCATTAAACAGGCTGCTGCGGCAATGGAGATTTTGAAAAAATTCTTAAATCTTTTTTGAGATATAAAACCTGAAAGTGATATTTTGTGGAGTTTTTGAAGGAATTTTTTTTCTACCATAAAGGGTATCTCTTTTTCTATTGATTTGATCCATTTTTTAATTTTTTCGTCTTGGTTTTTCATTCTGGAACCTCCAGATATTTTTTTATTTTTTTCCGGGATTGAGTCAGAATAAATTTAATATTGGATTCGCTCAAACCGGTGATGACTGAAATCTCGGAAATTTTGAATTCATTGTAATAAAAAAGAAAAAAAACCTGGCGGTAATGGGATTTCAGCTCTCCAACCGCATGATAGATATCTCTTACCTTATCGAAAATGGCTGGATTCCCGCTGTCAAACATTGTTTTCTGGTCCAACGGTATGATGGATTTTTTTTTGCGGAAATGATCCTTAATGAGATTATTGGCAATAGTGAACAGCCAGGTGTTGAAATTCTTGGATTTATTATAGGAATCAAAGTATTTGAATCCCTTTAGCAAGGCTTCTTGAAAAATATCATCAGTATCTTCTGAAAAGCTCATGCATTTGTTGATAAAATTGTAGAGTTTTTTCTTCACCGGGGTAATATATTCAAGATAGGTTAATTTTTTTGTTGCCAGTGATTTTGATATGAATTGTTTCTTCATGGTTTGATTTTTTTTAAATACTATTTTTATATTTTGGACGAGATTTCTGTTTTCTGCCGTTATAATACCGATGGTGTTGTTCATGTCTTTTATACCATGATCGGGCCTGAAAAGATAGAGGCAATACAAAAGGTTGATTTTTTAATCTATTTAATTATAATTTAAATATTGATTCATTAAATAATAATAGGAGGATTAAGATGCCAGATAGTGTTTACAAACTCATTGAATTGGTGGGCAGCAGTGAAATATCCTGGGAAGATGCAGCGAAAAAAGCAGTTGAGGTGGCCGGCAGGAGTCTAAAAAACCTCCGGATTGCCGAGATTAAAAACCTGGATATGAAAGTTGAAAACGGTAAGGTGACGTCCTACCGGGCCAGGGTAACCCTGTCTTTCAAATATGAAAGTTGAGATCGGAACACATGAGATGGGGGTATTCTAAATTTTTATTATTGACTTGAATTCTGACTGTTTTCCATTTGTTGATTCAATCTAAAAGACTTTTTTATTAATCTAATTGACCTTTTTTTTTAAATATTGGATAATAAAATCCAATAGTTTGAATTCTGATTCATCGAAGGGTATTTGATTTAAATGAGTGAAACGAAAACAGAGGCAAATGCCATTCTTATTGTGGATGATGAAAAAGATATCCGTGCCAGCTTGAAAGAATTTTTGGAAGAAAATCAATTTGATGTTTTTACCGCCAACAATGGTCAGGATGCACTGGAAATCATTGAAAAAGAAAATATCGATGTGGTGATGAGTGACCTGGTGATGCCCCGAATGGACGGAATTGCCCTTACCCGGGCCGTTAATGAGCTAGGATTTAATATACCCATAATCATAATGACCGCCTATGCTTCTATTGAAAATGCTGTGGAGTCTATCAAAGCCGGAGCTGCCGAATTTGTTTCCAAACCCTTTAAATTCAATCACACTTTGTTCATCATTAAAAAAGTTTTAGAGACCAAAACCCTCCAGGAAATGGCAAAAAAAAGTGAATATTACCGGAAACTATCTGCTACCGATGATTTGACCGGTCTCAATAACCGGAGATATTTCAAACATATGTTATTCAACGAATTGCGCAGACATGCCCGGTATAATCGCCCTTTAAACCTTTTGATGATTGATATTGATAATTTTAAAAAAGTTAATGACACGTATGGTCATCTTACCGGTGACCAGGTTCTAAAACAGGTGACAGAGTTGTTGAGAAAGAATGTTCGTGCCTGTGATATTCTGGCCCGTTACGGTGGAGAAGAATTTGCCGTTATCCTTCCGGAAACCACTGAAAATGAGGCCTTTATGGTCGGGGAACGGATTGTTTTAGCCATGAATCAGCATCATTTCAAAACCATGGAGGAAGAATTAATCAAAAAGCTCAGTGTAACGGTCGGGCTGGCTTCATTTCCCCAGGATGCTGAAGAATCACAGCAACTTTTAAAAAAAGCCGATGATGCCCTTTACCGGGGGAAATTGTTAGGTAAAAATCGTATCTGCATTTTTAGGAAATTCGAGGAATATTAACGAGTTCAAAATGAGTGTAGGCCAGGAAGATATCGAATGAATTGTCCGAATTGTAAACAATTGATGGTGGTGCTGGAACTGGATAAAGTTGAAATTGATTATTGTATGGAGTGTGAAGGAATATGGCTGGATGAGGGAGAACTGGAGCTTCTTCTTGAGGGAAATGCCGAAAAGAACCGTTTCCTGAAATCGTTTGGAATAGAAAACAAATCAGAAGAAAGAAAGAAGAAATGTCCGATTTGTCGAAAAAAAATGGACAAAATTTCTTTTCCGGGTATTTCAGAAGGCCAAAAAATTATCATCGACGGTTGCCCGGATAACCATGGCATCTGGTTTGATCGGGGAGAGTTGAAACCTGCCCTGGCAATGGGCGGGATGAATCGTAGTTACAAGGTTTATGGACTGTTAAAAGACGTGTTTAATAACAGGATAGAGGATTAATTGAAATTTTTTCGTATAAAGTACTGTTTTAGGAGGTTAGAATGGGTGTGGTTATAATTGTTTTTCTGATACTTGCAGTTGTGGTGATTCTCTGGGTGATCGGAATTTTTAATGCCTTGGTCCGGCTCAGAAATCAGGTAAAAAATGCCTGGTCCCAGATTGACGTGCAATTAAAGCGCCGCCATGATCTGATTCCCAACCTGGTAGAAACTGCCAAAGGTTACATGAAACATGAGCGGGAAACACTGGAAAACATCACCAGAGCCAGAAGCCAGGCCATGAGCTCCGAGAGCATCGGTGACAAGATTAAAACCGAAGGCGCATTGAGTGATGCCATGGGTAAGTTTTTTGTGGTTGTGGAAAATTATCCCGATTTAAAGGCCAACCAGAATTTTTTAGCCCTGCAGGAGGAATTAAGTACAACAGAGAACCGTATTGCTTTTTCCCGCCAGGGTTATAATGATCAGGTTCTCTTTTTTAACAACAAAATACAGATGTTCCCCTCCAGCATTATTGCCAATATGTTCAATTTTAAGGCCGGGGAATTTTTCGAACTTGAAGATATCAAAGAGAAGGAAGTCCCCAAAGTTGATTTTTCCTGATTAGGTCACGCTCATGTGGGAATTGATCAGGTCCAACCAGAGAAAATCTTTGATTCTGTTTATTTGTATGGGCCTCATTCTTCTGGCTACCGGCTATATA
>DAOWKX010000118.1 GCA_030639705.1 Candidatus Aminicenantota bacterium | reverse complement strand
TTACTGCGTTATGCTCAATCGGCTTTCTCGACGTATTGTCAAATACGCCTTCAAAAGCCTCAATCGCATGCCTTGTATCCATGAGCATCTTTGCCATTTCGTGACAATTCCCAGTGAGAAATGCGGATTAAGTTGTTCCTAAAAAAAAATGAATGTATTATAATAATGGACAAAAATGAAAACACAGGAAACAGGTATTTCGATTATCATACCCTGCCATAATGAATCGGAAACCATACTTACCATCATCCAAAAAGTAAATGAGGTTTTATCCGGCTCCTCGAACCATTTTGAAATTATTGTGGTTGATGATTCCTCAACCGATGATACCTCTCATAGATTGGCCAAGTTGGATATCCAGAAATTAAAAGTACTATACAATCAATATCAGCTGGGTTACGGGGGATCTATTAAAGAAGGCATAAAAAAAGCCAAATTCCAGTGGATTGGAATTTGTGATGCCGATGGTACCTATCCGGTGAACAGATTTCCAGATTTTCTGAAGTATATCCGTGATTTTGATATGGTAGTAGGGATAAGAACCGGAAAAATTCGATCAATCCCCTTACTAAGACGGCCGGCAAAATGGTTTCTGAACCGATTTGCATCTTATTTGGTCAAACGAAAAATATCTGATGTCAATTCGGGGATGAGAATTTTCAGAAAGGAAATTGCCTTTAAATACTGGAATCTTTTTCCCAATGGATTTTCCTTTACCACAACAATGACGCTATCATTTATTATGGGTAATTACCGAATAAAGAACCTCTCCATTGATTACCTGAAAAGAAAGGGGAAATCTAAAATAAAGCCCTTTCAAGACACCTATCATTTTATTCTGTTAATCCTGAGACTCGCCATGCTGTTTAATCCTTTAAGGGTTTTCATGCCGGCTTTTGTTGTTGTTTTTTTGATGACCCTTGTCTCTCTGGGCAGGGACATATATAATCTGAATCTCACAGATACCACGGTTATGCTGTTTATTTTTTCCATCATTATTCTGATGATCGGGCTTCTGGCAGATTTAATCAATAAAAAGATATCCGAAGGAAGGGGAAACTGATTATTGCCAAGCGGCCAAATCCTGGTTTTCGGCTATGATTGAAAATTTCATAGCACTGATCGAACTCATTATGATGCTTGGCGCAGGCTATGGCATCGCTTCAATTTTTTTAAAATCTCAGCCCGATCATGACCCTTTAGCCATCCCGGTCCTCGGTATTACCTTCGGACTGGGAATAATATCCTATTTAACCCTGTTGGTTGCATCATTTCACTTCCTGACCTCCTGGTTTTTCTGGGGTGTTATATTAATCGGAAATATTCTTTTATTAAAAAACAGAAAGCAGCTGAAAAATCCATTTATCGGTTGCAAAATCACTCCATTGGCCGTAATTTTAATCATTTTTTTTACAGTCAATCTGTTTTTCAGTTTATTTCCGCCAACTTTTTATGACTCTCTGCTTTATCATCTGGCCATTCCTCAATATTATATCCAGCAGGGTGGAATTGCCCCCTGGAATTGCAACTTCAACTCCAATCTTCCCTTAAATGGTGAAATGTTATTTCTCTTTTCAATGCTGGGAGGTACGGTATATATTCCCAAACTGATCTCTTTGTGGTCTGGAATCGCAATTCTAATCCTGATGCTACGCTGGTATAAAATGCGGTTCTCACCGGTCTATCCTCTTTTACCTCCACTCCTGTTTTACACAATACCTCAGATTGGATTTCTCACTTCCTCTTCAAAAACCGATATGTTAGGAATGCTGTATCTATTTTCAGGACTTTATCTTTTCTTTCTCTATTCCGAACAACCTGATAGGAAAAGGAATCTTGTCCTGTCCGGAATTTTCTGGGGAATGGCCATCGGCACCAAATATATATTTGGTTTCTATATAACTGCTTTGCTTATAACCATTGCCTTGGTTAAATCTCTCTCTTTCAAAAAAAAAGTGGTGTCCTGTTTGGTGATTTCTATGATGGTATTGATCTGCCTGACTCCTTGGTTTATAAAAAACACCATCATTTGCGGCAATCCGGTTTACCCCTACTTAAACTCAATTTTCAAGAGTGAAACCTGGAGCATTGAACAGGCAAATAATTTTTCCACCGCCCTCAAAAGAGGTGACAGGGTTGATATACTTGATTTACTTTATTACCCCCTTGAATTGTTTTTAAAACCGTATAAATTTGGCATGACAGCTGTTTGGGGAATTTTCTTTTTAATACTATTCCCTTTTTTATTTTTTGCCTATAAAAATATCAATATGCGCCTATTGACCTTGGCAGCCGTATTGGCATTTCTCACCCTTCTCATATTCGCCCGGGTACCGCGTTATTTTCTGAGTTCGCTATTACTGCTTTCATTTCCCGTTGCTTATGGATTGGAAATAATGTTCAAAAAGAATTTTAGAGTAAAAAAAATATTCATTCCCATCATGATTATCACCATGATCATTCATTTGATCCTCCAGGTTGATCTGCAGGAAAAATTCTTCAAAGGTCTCCGCTTCCTTCATTTAAAAATGAGCAAAATGTCCGCAACCATCAACTACCTGAATATTATTCCTTACTACCGGGCGGCAGAATTTATCAATCAAGAATTATCAGCGGATAGTCGAATAATCATACTGGGTGAAGATCGCACCTTCTATATCAAAAAAAAAATTATTTCCTGTTCTTTTGCTGACCGGCACCCCATAATTGAAAATTTAAAAAAACAAAAAAAATTTCCCTGGATCATATCCTGGTTAAAAAAACAGTCAATAACCCACATCCTTTTCAGTGAAAAAGGCCTCCAGCGACTGGGAAGATTATCAAACACCTATCAACTGTCCAAAATTCAAAGAGAAACCCTGATCCATAACCTGAATAAATTTGAAATCCTCTATCGGGATAATTGGTGTCAACTATTTAAAATAAAATGACAGGCTGAAAATAATTTTTTGAAAACCGAAATATGACAAAAAGGGACCCACACAACAAAGACTCAATTTAAATCAAACTGTCCTCTGATAACAACCTTAAAGCTGAACTTTCTTACCCATTCCGGAAGTCTCCGATAGAACCAGGAATCCACTGAAGTGAATATCCGGCTCAGAGGAACAAAAAGAAACTGGGGGCGCAGAACTACCTCGGCAAAAGGAGTGGATAAATACCCCATATAATCACAAAATATATTCTTGATATTATTCCTCTCGAACAGGAAAACCAATTCATCCCTTGAAAAAAACAACTGATCGCTTGAATAGGAATGATCCAACCAGGTTCGAATCCTTCGCATCATCTGGATGAGCGGATTGGCATTCTGGGGTTCAATGACCAGGATAAAACCATTCGGTTTGGCCAGGCGGCATACAGCTTTCATCACCATATCCAGATCGGTCATATGATGCAATGCTCCGATTGAAAGAATGATATCGATAGTATGACTCGGTAAATCAATGGTCTTTATATTTCCGGTTAAAAACCGGGTATGGGGAATATCTTTATTGAATAACCGGGCAGCTTCAACCATTTTTTCCGATTGATCGATTCCGATATACTCTTGATAATAACCTCTCAAATATTTGGCAGGGGCACCCGCTCCACACCCGATATCCAAGACAGTTCCCAGTGAATCCAGCTGATTAAGCAATGGATGAATCGCCTCTAACAATAGGCTCTTTCTGGGAATCAATGACGATCGAATAATATCTTTCCTGGCATAGTGATAAGCGATTCGATTAAATAAAGCGTGATCATCCTTTTCTCTCTTCATTTTCATAGTATATATCACAATGCGAATAAATGTAAAACCATAACAAATCCAAAATCAAGCAGGCGTGTCGGCTTCCCTTTGAACGGCTTGCGAATCCCATTTCTCGCCAATATCGAAAATGGGATGAGACGCTCCCAAAAACGAGAAACGTTTTTGGGTAAAGTGAAAAGGGA
>DAOWKX010000233.1 GCA_030639705.1 Candidatus Aminicenantota bacterium | reverse complement strand
TCTATGATATTGATAATGAAATTGATTTTTACCGGGTAAACATCAAGGATATCCAACCAGACCACACCCGGTTCAGGGTAGACAAAAAGATTGGAAAACTATATTTTAAACGAAAAGACAAGGATATTTTTCTGGAACACATCCCCAGTATAAACGGGATTTATTTTTATCTTAAGGGAACAAAAAGCATTCGCATTAAGCCCGAAATATATGGTGATATTGGATTGTACACCTATGTTGAGTTTCATAGTCTTATCAAAAGGGTGCCCATCCGTTTTGTTCTGGAAAAAAAGGGAGTGGATGAGAGCCAGAGACTATTTAAGGCTGAATTTGGAAGAATGTCCCGTCCGTTATTCAACCGGGTCAATTTGAAAAAAGGAGATACTTTCCAGCTGCTGTTCCAGGGAACCGGAATCGTTTATTTCAGCAAACCAATTATTTATCGTAGAAGGGATAAACAGCATCGCAAGAATATTTTTTTAATCGGAGTGGATACCCTCAGAGGCGATCATATTGGCATGAATGTGGGCGGGCAGTCACTGACTCCCCATATTGATCAATTTGTAAAAGACGGAGTTTGTTTTAAAAATGCCTATGCTCAGAGCTCCTGGACCATACCCTCTTTTATCAGTCTTTTTTCCGGTTTGTATGAATTCAATCACAATGTGGATATTCGCCATCCTCTGACTCTTGACAAACCGCATTTGGTTGAAAATCTATCTGAAAAATATATTACTTTCGGGCTTCATGGCGGTTGTGGGCTGGATGGAAGATGGGGGTATTACCGGGGATTTGATTTTTACCAGAGATTGGTTTCCACAGGACCCCTTTTCCCGGAAGGAGGCAAATCATTGTTCAACCGGGCAATGGCGTTTCTGAAAGAATCACAGTTTCCCAGATTTTTTTTCTTTTTACATACTTATCAGGTTCACTCTCCATACACGCCGCCCAGGGATTTTTTATTTAGAATAAATAAAACCCCAAGGCACTTTGGTTTAACCGCCATATCCCATGGAAATCTCAGTGAGAAATATTTACCGGTAGATGACGAATTGAGACACTCCCTGATGGAATTATATCAGGCTGAAGTACTGGCCTTTGATACCTATTTCGGACATTTCATTCAAGAATTAAAAAAAGAAAATCTCTATGAAAACGCCCTGATTATTTTGATGTCAGATCATGGTGAGGAGTTTTTTGAACATAAAGGCTGGGAACATTGTCACAGCCTGTATGATGAATTGATCAAGGTCCCGCTTATTATAAAATTTCCCGGAGGTGAACATAAAGATACCCGGATCAGTAATCCGGTTGGGATTATTGATATCATGCCCACAATTTTGGGTTATTGTCAGATTGAATATAATAAAGAGAAAATAGATGGTGTAGATTCGATGCCACTAATCAGGGGAGAAGGTAAACTGAGGCGGGATTTTTTAATATCTTCCTTATCCACAAGCCGATACCTCTTAGCTATTCCACCAAAATTGGCTTTTATTTTTGATAATTATAAACTCATTTATAATTATCCTTTTTCAGAAAAAGATCTGGAGTTCTTTAAAAATGAGGGATTGCCTCCTGAATACCTAAAAATTGAGTTATACAATCTGGGGCAGGATTTATCTGAGATTAATAATATTGCTGAATTGAATAAAGACAAAGTCAAGAAATTTTTACCCATTATTATGGATTTAAAAAAACGAATAAATAAGATACTCTCTGCTCGCCTCAAAACTCCTCATAAACTTGACAAAGAAGTAATAAAGAAACTTGAAACCTTGGGATATTTATAATTGACTGGTTGGATCATTGTATTTTTATAAATAAAAATGCCTGTTTTTCCCGGGTTTGGGTTCTGATTTCCAGCGGGATCACGGTCTTCTTTTTAATTTTCAGGGATTTCAGATCTGATAATTTCATTGAAAACCGTTGGATTTTTTGATCTCCGGAATAAAATAACCTTTTTGTCTTATTATAGACCACCACATCAACCTTATCGGTATTATTGAAAACCAAAGTAATTGGTTTTTGCTGGGGTTTAGGTTCCAGAAATATTTTATAGGTCTGACCGGCCAATATATTAAATCCATTTCTGTGCTCTATAAATCGAAAATTTCTGGAATTATTAAAAAAATTGATTTTATCGCTGGTATATCGATTTTCTGGAATCAGATGTACATGGGGATAAAAACAAAATAGATAGGAAAACAGTAGAAACAAACCAAATCCAGTGAGTTTTTGGTGTTTTCTGAGAGGATTGAATTTAAATATTTTTAAGTAAAAAAACAGGGCCAGAATAATTAAAACACCGATCCATATGAAATTGGCCGGATGGTCGGTCTCAGGATGGGTCAGAAAAGAGGGGAATAGTTTCCACAGGTTGATGATACTGCTTCCTAAAAATAGAAGGAGATTGGATGCGCGCTGGGTGGTTTGGGAAAATACCGGTTGATAGCTAAAAAACGGATAATATAACAACCAGAAAAGAATCAGGGCACTCAGGCCGGTTAGCAACTTAAATCCGAAATTATTTGAAAAAGTTGAGTTCTGAAAATAATAATTGGCAATGAATAGAAACAGAATCCAGCTGACAAACATCAGGGGCCTGCCTGCCGGCGAGTAAGCTCCCCGGACCGTGGTAAAGGCATGCAGTATAACGTAGGAGATGCCAATCCAGAGCAGAATACTCTGATTTTTTAATCTTTTTTTGAATCCGAAAATGATTAAAAAGAAGATGGGGCCATAAAACAGAAGTCCATCCCGCTGGTCAAGGAAATAGGCCAGGAAGATTTTTATT
>DAOWKX010000065.1 GCA_030639705.1 Candidatus Aminicenantota bacterium | reverse complement strand
TCTAGGATTGTTTAGAATGGACGACACGGGACGATCTCTTTCAAATAATATAAGGGGGTGGTCACCGATTGGACACCGGAAACAGGCTTTGTGACGCTTAATACCGAGAAATCATGATAAGTGGATCATCGGAAGCAGACGGTAAGCCGGGTTCTGTCGTAAAGGATCATTTATCTAGGCAATTGATTGCTCAATTGCTCCAGCGGCTAACCCGGGACATTGGTCGGGGAAACCGTATCGCCCTCTGTTTAGCCTTGCTCCGGATGGGGTTTGCCTCAGTTCTGATGGTCGCCCGCCAGAACGGTGAGCTCTTACCTCACCTTTTCACCTTTACCCGGGAAAACCGGATATTCAGGTTTTCCGCAGGCAGTCTGTTCTCTGTGACACTTTCCTTACCTGCCGTATTGGCAGGCAGTTCCCGTTGGGAACCATCCTTCCCTGTGGAGCCCGGACTTTCCTCCCGAACCATTATAATGGGTTTCATTATTATGGCTCCGGCGATCCCTTGTCTGCTTCCGAATTTTCCGGTATCATTATATCAAGTGAATCAATTTTTTTATAGAGATTACTTCTGGGTAATCGGATTTCTCTGGCGGTTTTTGCCAGATTATAATTGAATTCTTTTAATTTTTCTTCCAGAAAATATTTTTCTGAATCTTGTTTGAATTCTTTCCATGATTTAATATTCTGGAATGAAATAGAACTTACTTTCTCTGATTTCTGCATATAATCTGGCAAATCATTTTCAGTTATTGTTTTACTTTCACACATGATCAGTAGTCGCTCAACCAGGTTTCGTAATTCTCTGACATTTCCTTTCCATCTAAAATTTATAATCAGTTCAATGGCACCGTCTGAAAAAAACTTTTTTTTATAATTATTTTCCTGGGAAAAATACTCAATAAAATGATCTATAAGAAGAGGGATGTCCTCTCTTCGTTCACTGAGGGGTGGACAGAATATGGGAATAACATTGAGCCTGAAATACAAATCATTTCGAAACTGTCCTTCTTTAATCTCATCTTTAAGATTTTTATTAGTTGCAGAAATTACCCTGACGTTTACTTTTTTTATTTCAGCAGATCCCACTCTCTGTATTTCTCCTTCTTCCAGAACTCTCAAGACTTTTGCCTGAGCCTTTAAACTGAGATCTCCCACTTCATCGAGGAATATACTCCCTTTGTGGGCATTTTCAAACTTTCCGATTTTTTTCTCGTAGGCGCCGGTAAAAGAACCTTTTTCATGTCCGAATAATTCACTTTCAATCAATTCTTCAGGGATAGCCGCACAATTCACCTGAATAAATTTTTCATGATTTCTTCTGGAAAGACTGTGAATACTTCTTGAAATCAATTCTTTTCCGGTCCCACTTTCACCATAAATCAGAACCGTCGAGTCACTTTTTGCCACTGTCTGGATGGTCTGTTTTAATTTTTTCATGACAGCTGATTCACCGATTAGTTTATATTTTTTTTCAGTAATGCCTTTCAAGTTGTAATTTTCTTTAACTAAACTAACTTTCTCAGATGCATTTCTTATGGTAAGCAGTAGTTTATCTCTGGATATGGGTTTTTCTAAGAAATCAAAAGCACCTAACTTTGCAGCTTCGACAGCTTCTTTTATCCCTGAATGTCCGGAAATCATAATAATTTCAGCTAATTTATTAGTGTTTTTTAAATTTTTTAAAACTTCAATGCCATCAAAACCGGGCATCTTCACATCCAGTAACACAATGTCGGGATTAAAGGTTTTAAAGAATTCAAGTCCATCCAGGCCACTGCTGGATGTTTCAACCTGATAATTTTCATAGGCCAGAACCATCTTTATTGATTCAAGAATGTTTTTTTCATCATCAATTACCAGTATTTTTATGTCTTCCATGGTTTAAATATATCAGAAAGACATTTGGATTTCAATCATTAGCACTGGAATTGAATTGAAAATATCCTGAGGAAAAATCCAATTCGAACTCATTTCGTTTTGAGGAATTATCGTGTTGACCAGCTTTTTTTTGTGATGGTCAGGCCGGCAGTTGTAAATATCAAGATGGTAAATACGCTGGTGAATATTGAGAAGAATATGATATAAGGGAAATCTTTTTTACCCTCAATTCTTAAATAATAAAGCATGTAAAAAAATCCGAAAAGGATAGAATAGGCGAGTATTCTGAAAAGCATGTGTCCATCTATAAAACCAGAAAAGAGAAAATAGTAAAACCACAGAAAATGTAAAATAATCAGTGAAACGGTTGAAAAAAATTCTATGAAGGGAAGAACACGATTCCCTTTTCTCTTTTGGTTCAACATGAATCCTGAAAATATAATACTTTCTCTAATATTGCTTCGAGCCCAGCGTGTTAGCATTTTGAGTATGTTTTGCAATTGAATGGGAATGATTGTAAATGCGTAAGCTCTTCTTTGATAGTAGGTACCGAAACCTGTTCGAAGTAAATGATTGGTTAGACTTCGATCTTCCCCGTATGTACAGGATTTATTAAGAAATGTTTGGTTTAGCCACTTTTCCAAAACTTTTTGTAGGATTGAGTTACGGTAGGCAGAAAAAGCCCCGGATAAACAAAAAACGCTTGAGAAAGTGGATTGTACGGCCCGGGTAAAATCAAAGGCCATGGCAAAATGGGCGTTTAACATTTTTGTAAATATATTGGCTCCGGAATTCCAAATTTTTATTCTTCCGGTTACAGCGGCAATTTGATCATTTAATATTAGCGGGGATAAAATTTCCTTTATGGCATAAGAATCCAGTCTAGTGTCTGAGTCTACCGTAAGGATAAAGGGTGTATTGGTTTTTTTATAAGCCTCATAAAGGGCTTTTCTTTTTCCTCTGTTTTTGGAGAATTTTATCAATTCCAGCAGATCAGGGTATTTCTGCTTTGCTTTTTTCATATAGGTATAAGTATCATCGGTGGAACCATCATCGATACTGATAATCTTGAGTTTATTTTTTGGATAATCACAGTTATAGATTGATGATATGGTTTCAAGTATGGTTTTACTTTCGTTGTAGGCTGGAATAATCACAGTAACCTCAGGCCAGGATATTACCTGATTGGAATCATATGGACGGTATCTGAACCAGAGATAGGTTCTGAAGGCCAGCGAAGACACAAAGATTAAGCTGCTGAAAAACAACATATATTTGAAAGTGAGGTTCGCCTTGTTTCCCATTCGGTAAATTTCCCAGTTGAATAACATGTCTTGTCTGAGTGCAATGATAATGATGGTGACTCCGAAAACCAATATGGTAAATCTAACCACAGGCTCCAACATATCCCAGTTAAGAAGGTTTTTTTTATTAATAAAGAGTACTGACTGACTGCTGGCTATTTTTTTCATTTTTTCTCAATACAACTCATTTCAAATTTATCACCATCCAAATTTTTCGATTAATAAGAAATATCTTTTTTTTTTTATTTCAGAAGCATGTGCTCATTGATACAAGGGAGTTAATATACAGTAAAATCAGCTAAAAGTCAATAGGCTTCTCCGTAAGTATTCAGTTTTCCAAAGTAAAGTAACTTTTTATATTTATAATTTTTTAAAAAATATTTTCCATGTCGCTTCCGGGAATATCTTCCAGACATTCTTCGCTCCCTCCGGGGCACGCTCGGAAGAAATTCCCTCACGCTCAATTAACATACATTACACTTAGAAAAACTGAATACTTATGCTTCTCCCCCTATCTATATTAAATCAATTCAATTAATTATTGAGTCACCCATCAAGAAGATTTAACCATAATTCCTGTTTGTATCTTCAATCTCTTTCTGACATTCCACACAATATTTTGTAAATGGCAGAACCTGGAGCCGTTTGAGAGGGATGTCTTTATTACAGTTCACACATTTTCCGTAGGTATTATTTTCGATACGCACTAACGCTTCCTCAACTTCCGTGATATTGTGATGGATATTTGAGGATACGGCAAATCCAGTCATTTTTTCAATCAACTCTGTTGCCTGGTCAAGTTCATCGGTTGAGTAGTCTGTCTGTGAGTAATCTTCATTTGATTCAATAAATTTTTTTAATTCTTCTTTTAATTTTAATAATTTTTTTTTGAATTTTTCAAGCTCTTTGTTTTCCATATAGGGTCCTAATTTTTTTTTTTGGATTAATATAGAATGAGTAAATAAAAAAGTCAAGGCTTTTTTATAAAAAACGGAAATTTTATTTGATTAATCTGATTTTTTGTTGGATAAAAGCTAATAAATGTAAATTTGAAATGCCTGGATATTGTAAAGATAAGTTCCCCTGGCTTTTCCCTTGCTGATAAATCGGGTTTTTAATTTTCTTTTTGATGGGTCCAGTGTGGCTCCCAGCGCAGCCAAGATCGAAGCTCCTGTAGGGGTACACAACTCTTTAGCTACCGGACCCTTTACCCAGGTAATCCCAAACTGTTCTAATATTATTTTTGTGGCCGGCGCGGGTACATCAAAGATGCCATGAGAAAAGTCAATCGTCCCGTCACCGACAGATACGGGGTTTAACAATATGGCTTTGGGTTCGATTTTTAAATTTTGCATTCCCATCACAGTTCCCATTATATCAATAATAATATCCTGGGCTTCATGTAAACAAGTCCCATTTTTATGCTGGTCAGATAGGTGATGATGGGCGTGGTTTTTTGAATGATGGTGATTTCCTGTGGGATGAGTGATAATGATGTTGTAGTCAGAATGGGCCTTTTTTTCAGCTTTAAGTAATACTGTTAATATTTTTTCCCCGAAATATCTATACTTTTTTTCAATATTAAATTCATTGAAAAGTTCATTTAGATAGGCTTTGGCTTCATTTTCTTCCAGATGATGCTTTGAGGAACGTAATTTCATTTTTAATTGCATGCATCCGTCTGAGGTTTTTTTGATACTCAAATCAGCTGTTCCCAGTTTTGATGCAGCCGATAACATCGCCGTTTTCATAAGCTCTGGATTTGCACCGGCAGATATAAGTGCCGCGGCAAACATATCGCCTGCTATTCCGCCGATTGGATCAATTAATAATTTCATTATTTATCCCAATAACCAAAATTTATTCGATGATGGTTTCGGATCGGTTTTGTTGATCCGAAAGAATCATAATCTTATTATCTTTGAGATCGAGTCTTAATCTGTCTCCTCTGGTGATCCCCTTACTCTGGCTTTTTATCTGAGCTGATTCAAGAAATATCATGATTTCTTTTTTATATTCCCAGTTTACTTTTTTTGAGTTGCCCTGGATTTTATCTTTGATAAAACGAACTTCATTTTCGCCATATATATTATCCAGTTCCTGATCTTTATTGAAAGTGATTCTTATATATTTGGCGTTTAACATCCTGTCTTTATTTTTTAAAATTCCATTTTCTTTTATTGTTATCGTTTTCGGTTCAGGATCAAATACAATGTTATCGCCTCGCAGATTTATTTCCTCTTCTTTATCTTTAAATAGGAGAGAGACGCTTCCTTGGGCATCCATTTTATTCTGATCTAAAATTTCCAGATTGTCTGCGGTCAGAATTGTGTCATCTTGTTGGAGCCGAATTTTATTTTTATACAGAATTTTATTATCTCGCTGATGGATTTCAATTATTTTTGAATTGATAAAGATTGAATCTGTTGAAAATAAAGCATTTTTCTTTTCAGGAAGGATGATTGATTTTATACCTTCAGATGAACTTAAAATATCCTGTTTGGTATCCACCACAAAATCCCTGGAGATGAAGGTGTTTTGATCTTTTTTAATGGTGGATTCATCCCCTATCAGGTGAATTAGATTTTTTTTAACATCATAAGTCAATTTTTTTGTATGGCCATGATAGTCATTGATATGAAATTTGCAGTTTTTGGTTGCTTCTCCTCTTATCATTTCACCTTTCCGGAACCACAGGTGTATTTCTTGTGCGGAAATCCAGAAATTGGATGTACCACTGTTTTTAACCTGGCCTTTTTTTGTCATCCAGACTTTTGAAATCTGACCGGTTTGAGGTTGAAATTCGATTTTGATAAAGGGAGAAAAAATTTCGGTTAGGTTTTTGGGATCTTTCATGATGACCCTGGCATTTCTTCTTGCGACTACTGTCTTTAATTCTCCTGATTTGGTATAAACACCATGCAAAGATTTGGATTTTATTTCAATTGTTTCATTCTTTTCCTGATTCTCTCTAAAAAGATAACTGTTCTTATTGGATTTGCTTTGCTTGATTTGCTTGAAATCTTCATCGAATATCATATTCAATTGATCACTTCTAAGTATTGTGTTTTTATCTTTTATTTCTGTCCCCTTTTCGAAAACCACTGAATGATTTTTGTCAATCACCCATAACAGAGTCGTTTTATAATCAAATTTTTGCGCATCCCGGTTATATATTCCTTCGGTATCAAATAATTTCAAAACATTCAGTTTAAGGTAAAATACAAGGCCTTTGTAAGCGATTCCTTTTAACCCTCTGGCCGTGTATTGTACGACTTTTTCAGTTGATAATTTATTTCTTGAAGTAATGGTAAAACTCTCACTCTTGACTTCCAGATCCTTAGAGTGAATTCTGGCATTTTTTTCTATAAAAAAACGATTGATATTATTGGATGAATAACCTCTGTCAGCGGATATATATATCTCTTGATCCAGTTTTCCCTTCTTGAAAATTGTGGCGTTGATTTTTTTCATTAAGGTTTTGTCATCTTCCGCTCTTTTTGACTCTGCACACCTGACTTCGATACTCTTTTGATTATTTTTATTAAAGGCAATATATTTCATCTTTATGCCATCGGGCTCGAAAGTTTCAAGGGAATTAATCTCTTTTCTGGGTTTGAATTCTGAGAGAATAAAATACAGGAGTAATATAAACACAATCAATATCAACGCTTTAATTAATGTTCTGTATTTCATAATTTAAATGGTTATGGTTATTTTAAGTAACCGGATAAAATAACCAACCGTTTTTTTCATTTTTGGTAATAATTAATCATAGTGGTGCTTGATATCTTTAAGAAATTTACGATTAAATAGGGCTGCTCCTTTTTTTGAAAGGTGAGAATTCGTCAGTCCATATCCACCATTCAAGAAATATTCCCTGTTTTTTAATGGAAATTTTTTTATTTTATTATAGTTATATATATTAATATTGTCAAAAGGTTTTACAATTTTGTGAATATCTTCATAAAATAATTGTCTCTGGATATTTGTTACATTGGTACCATAGTAATTCGGAATAAAAACCAGTATGACTTTCACCTCGTCTTTTTGGCATTCCTCCAGCAGTTTAAGGAAATAATCGCCCTCAACTCCAGGAAATTTATGGTAACGGAAATGTTTGAATCTGTCTGGTCTTTCCGAATCAATTCTTATTTTTTCAAAATCAACCCCTCGGTATTTCTGAATTTTTACAAAATCTCGAAGAGGGACTAAATTCCCGCTTTCGCCCAATCCCTGTTTTAACTTTTCCAGCATAATGTCGGTAAAATCATCAATATTTTTTTTATATTTTAATAACATCAAAAAATTACCAAAATAGTCTTTATTTTCCTGGTGATTAAAACGGTGAAGCCAACGGATTCTTGAATCCAGATTAAACATGAAGTAATCCATCCCGTATATCAATACTTTGGGAACACCACAATGTTTTTTATAAAATTTATAAAATAAATAATTATATTTTGGTCCTTTTCCAAATTGCGCTTCTTTATAGGCATTTTGGTTTAGCAAACTTGAAAAGTAGACGGGATGAATTCCTTCGAGGGTCCGGGATGTTCCCAGTATAATGGTATTAAAATTTTTATTTTTTGAGTAATCAATAAAGTTTTTTTTAAAAGAATGATCAACCAGCAATCTGGATTCGATACTGGAAATTAAAAAAAACAAAAAACGATCTGATAAAAATAACAATACCAAAAACAGAATGATTCTTGGTATGGGTTTTTTGGTTTTAGAATTGAAAATAAATAAATTCATTGGAAACATCCACTGAGAAAATAATGATGAAACAAATAAATAATGCAAAAGCAGCAATCTTAGATAACCGGGGCATTTTTTTGATGAAATTAAATTTATCTCTATTTTTATAGAGAATCTCCAATCCGACAAAAAATATGATCAGGCACAAATTAAAAATCAAATGGGCGATACCTATGTCCGGAATGGAAAACTGTATATTTTTCAAGTAAATAAGAGCCTTATGAAAGGATTCCGATCTGAATATGATCCAGGCAAATGATACCAGATTGAACGTGATCAGGATACTAAAAAATCTATGTAATCTGGAAAATTTATTTAATCGAAAGGTTTTCATTATCTTTTTCCTGGCTTTTTTTGTGCTATATGATGCGATTAGATAAAGGCCGTGAATTATGCCCCATAAGACAAAAGTCCAGCTGGCGCCGTGCCATAATCCGCCTAAAAACATGGTAACAAACATCCCCGCTGTGTATCCCCATGCTTCCGCCTTTATGCGTTTTGGCTGGGAAGAATTGAGTCTGCGCATGGTTGAATAAGCAATGGGCAGGAACAGGTAGTCTCTCAACCAGGTTGAGAGAGAAATGTGCCATCGGTTCCAGAATTGGCTGATTGAGGTGCTGAAATAGGGAAAATTAAAATTTCTAATAGATTTGAAGCCAAGAATTCGAGAAATGCCAATGGCCATATCGGTATATCCTGAAAAATCGCAGTAAATCTGGAAGGCATAAAAGTAAGCACCAAAAATCAGGTTGATTCCTTGCTGCTGGGGATTTTGAAAAACCTCGTTCACAAAAATAGAGATTCTATCAGCAATAACCATTTTTTTGAATACGCCCCAGGCAATCAGTTGAACTCCTGAGATCACCCGATCGATATCAAAGGGGACTCTTTTTTTTAGTTCCGGGATAAAATGCCTGGCTCTATCAATGGGTCCCATGAAAATTTGAGGGAAAAATGATATATACAGGGCAAAATAGCCGAGATGCTTTTCTGGCTTAATATCTGCTCGGTAAACATCGATTAGATAGCTGACCAATTTAAAAGTGAAAAAGGATATACCGATCGGATGAATTAAATGTACCGGTTTAAGGGAGATTTTATCCACAAAGAGGCTCATAAGAACAGAGAATGTAGTGATAATAAAATCAGCATATTTAAAGATAATCAAACCCGCCAGAGTGAGGATGAGACCGATAATAAACAGTCTTTTTCTACTGACAGTGAGTTTTATTGAATTCATTTTAATAGCAATAAGGTAGGTAATCAGTGTGGGTATGATGAGTAAAACCAGATAATCGATATTCCAGTTTCCGTAAAAAAAATAGCTGGCAGCTAAGAGAAACATCCATTTTATTTTATAGGGAATAACCAGGGAAATTGAAAACACAATACTCAGGAAAATGATGAAATCGATTGAAGTGAATATCATTTTTTAGCATAAATTTTACTTTGTTTCAGGGCGGTTGTCAATTTCAATAAAGCCTGATATAAAAGATGTTGATTTTGATCGGGAATTAAAGTAAAATACACCATGATTAAAAAATATCTTGAAAAACGAAAAGAGAGAAAAAGAATTATCAGGGAGCGGAGAAAGGAAATCGGGATATTTAGAGAGTATTTCGAACTTTTTTCAGAGGTTTTAATTTATGTTTTTTTTGTAATGACTTTTCTTCTTCAATCATTTGTAATTCCCACCGGTTCTATGGAGGATACCCTTTTAATCGGGGATCATCTTCTGGTGGGTAAGGTTTCCTATTCCCGTTCCCTGGGTTTATGGGATGGACTACTTTTTCCACAACAGAAAATAGAGAGGGGGATGATCGTTACCTTTAAATCACCGGCAGAGATGGATAAAGAGTATGTTAAAAGGATCATTGGTTTGCCAGGTGAAACCATTAAAATCATGGATAAAAAAGTCTATATTGATGACAAGCCTCTGGATGAGCACTATACCTTTTTTAAAGATTCGGAAATAGTGAATGGTTATCGCGACAATTTTCCTGAATACACCATTCCCTCAAACCAATATTTCTGTATGGGAGATAATAGAGACAATAGTTTTGATTCCCGTTTCTGGGGACCGGTTCATGAAGATTTAATCATTGGAAAACCCTGGCGGATTTATTGGTCATACCATTCGTCGTCAGAAGAATATTTAACAACC